>JBJEIV010000190.1:0-13620 GCA_051877395.1 Candidatus Ornithomonoglobus sp. | reverse complement strand
CCTATACTATGCACCATCATTTCTGCTATATCGATAATGATGTATTATGATTTTGGCAGCGATGCGGCAGAGGGCGTGTTGTACTATCCGTTGGTTTCAACCGTTGTGATGTTCTTCGTTTACGGGATATTTTCATACGCCTCAAATCTTATAGGCGCGTTTATAAAGCATTTTCTGGTATAGGAGGCTGCCGGCATGAGTGATATTATAGCAAAGGCTGTGACTACAACGACGCCGAAGCTGTACCTTGATTTTTTCAAACGGTATTATAAGGAAAAAACAAGAACGCTCGTTGTGGTGACCACAATAATAGGGGTATGCTGTGTGCTTGCGGGACTTTATGCCTACGCGGTACATAAGAGTGTATTTGTGGTTGCAATTCTTATCGCGGGCGGCGGGATGCTTGCGGTTTATCCTCGGTTTTCATACAGAAAGCCGTATAACTCCGTTAAGGATAATGTCATAACCACTAAGTTCGAATTTTACGAGGACAGGCTCGTTGAGATAAATGACGCCACCAGAGAGGAATACGAGTATTCCGGACTTATGCAGGTATGGGAAACACCGGAGTATTTTTATATTTATCATACAAAGGAAAACGCGTCGGTTGTCGATAAGGCGGGCTTTACTCTCGGCACTCCTGAGGAGTTGGCGCGCGCTCTCAAAGGCAAGCTGCCGTATACAGTTAAATAATGTCTATAAATTTGGGTAAAATCACTATTTTTTCTATTGATTTTATCCATTTTTTGTGGTAAACTTATCATATATGAAAGCGTATTAGAGCGTATTCAGCAATAAGGAGGGAATTAAATTGGCATATCATGTACTTGATGAGGCAAAGCGCTGCCTGAATTGTAAAAAACCTTTGTGCAGACAGGGATGTCCTATAAGCACGCCTATTCCGACAATGATCCACACTCTTCTTGAGGGTGATATTGACGCCGCGGGCAAGATGCTTTTTGAGAATAACCCGCTTTCAATGATCTGCTCATTGGTGTGCAACCATGAAAATCAGTGTGAGGGACACTGCGTGCTTAACAGAAAGGGAGCGCCTGTTCATGCGTCGGTAATTGAGAATTACATATCAACCTATTATTTTGACAGGATAAAGTTCGGGGATATAGAGAAGAACGGCAAAAAGGTTGCTATTATCGGCTCGGGACCGGCGGGAATTGCTATCGCTATTATTCTTGCGCAGCGCGGCTACGACATAACGATATTTGAGGGTAAGGAGCAGATAGGCGGAGTTCTTCGCTACGGAATACCGGAATTTCGTCTGCCGAAGTCTATTCTTGATAAATATAAGGAAAAGCTCTATGAGCTGGGAGTAAAGATCAGACCGAACACGATGGTCGGAAGCAGTATCACGATTGACGACCTTTTCAGAGACGGTTATCTTGCTGTATTTATCGGTATCGGCGTATGGAGACCGAACACACTTCATATAAAGGGCGAGTCACTGGGCAATGTGCATTATGCCATTAACTACCTTACAAACCCGGATGTTTACAGATTGGGCGAGACCGTTAATATCATCGGCGCGGGCAACTCGGCTATGGACGTTGCAAGAACGGCTCTGCGCCACGGCGTAAGAAAGGTTACCGTATATTCGCGTCATGACTACTTTGCCGCAAGCGAGCATGAGATCAATTATGCAAAGCTTGAGGGAGTTGAGTTCAAGGTTCATGTGGAGCCTGTGGAGCTTGTGGACGATGGCTGTATATTTGCCGATCTTGAATGTGACGGTCACGGCACACTCACAAGGATTCCGGGCACAGAAAGACTTGAGGCTGCCGACAGCACAATCATTGCGATAAGCCAGGGCGCGGACAACGCTCTTGTCGCAAAGACAGGCGGTCTTAACGTAACGGACAGAGGTCTGCTTGTAACAAACTCCTTCGGAGGAACGACCCGCGACGGCATTTTCGCTTCGGGCGATATTGTAAGCGGAGCAAAGACGGTTGTTGAGGCGGTTAAGTATTCAAAGCTTGTCGCTGACGCGATTGACGAGTACATACAGAGCCTTGACGCAAAGGATGAGCTTACCGAGCTTGAGGAAAGCGGAGCCTTTGACGACTATAAGGAATAATTGATTATATGAATGATATTTGCAGGGGCGGTTCTGATCGCTCCTGTTTTTATGAATAAAAAGCAAAGGACTGAAATTTTAAGGTTATTTTAAGAAAAGAGTTTTATAATAAAAAAAAGTGTATATACAAGGAGGCCGTGCCATGGAAGAAGATGTTATTGTAGAAAAAGCATCCGCATTTGGATCTGAAACGGATACTGCAGATGCTGACAATGCGGTGCCGGAAAGCGAGAAAGAAAATGTTTTCGGAGGAAGCGCTCCGGAGCCGGAAAATGCTGATGACGATGATGGCGGCATGAGAAAAAAGTTTTCAAAGAAACAGCTGATAATCGGGGCTTGTATCGCGGCGCTGGTTGTAGTAGGCGGTGTTTTTGTGGTGTCAAAGCTTGTGCATAATAGCAAGTCCGAGACAGAATATGAGATGGTAACAGTCGAACGAAAGGATATTGTCCGCACGGTAGGGGGTTCATCAACGCTTGAAGCGAATGATACATATAACGTTACCGCGCTTGTAACGGGTGAAATTCTTACAGATACCTTCAGTGAGGGTGATACGGTAACGAAGGATCAGGTCCTTTACACTGTTGATTCATCGGAGGCGCAGAGAAAGGTTGACAGCGCGCAGAACTCGCTCACCACCGCGCAGCAGAACTTTGCAGATGCCGTTAAGAAGAAGACCTTGCAGCTCCAGTCAAACGCTAACACTGAAAGCACGACTAAGAGCTCGGTTACAAAGGCTCTGGAAAACGTTGAAACCGCAAAACGAAATCTCGCTACCGCACAGGAGGACGTAAATAATCTTACTCTCACAGCCAATTATACCGGCACAATCTCGGAGGTGCTTGTCAAGGAGGGTGACTCAGTTAATGACGGAACCAAGCTTGCGGCAGTTTATGATGACTCGAAGCTGAAGGTTCAGGTGCCGTTCAATACTGCCGATGCGGAAAGTATAACGGCAGGTTCAGCGGCGGTTCTTACAATAGCATCCTCAAATGATGCTGTGAACGGAATGGTTGAAAGCGTTTCTTCGGCGAGCACGGCAACGGATTCGCATGCGGTTGTAAAATATGTTACGATCGTAATCAGCAATCCGGGAGGACTAAAGGCGGGAGAATCGGTATCTGCCACTGTTAACGGAGCGGCATGCAGCGATCTCGGAACGCTGGAAAACTATGAGGACGGATATATTACGGCAAAGGTCAACGGCAGAATAAATGATCTCTGGTTACAGGAAAATGATCATATTACAGCCGGTCAGATAATAGGACACCTGACCTCGGATTCGGTAACGAATGCTCTTAAGAACGCCCAAAGCTCGGTAAAGACATCGCAGATAGATCTTAATGACGCATACACAAAGCTTGAGCAGCTTGTAATTGATAATGATACATATTCGCTTGATTCGTCAATACAGTCCGCGGAAATAGCGCTTGATAATGCGAGAATTTCTCTTGAGGACGCGCAGGATACGCTTGAGGACTACACAATTACGGCGCCTATTGACGGCACAATTATTACAAAGAATAATAAAGCGGGAGATAAGCTTGAGCAGAACAACAACAGCTCGTCAGAGCCGATGGCAATTATTTACGATATGTCGGTGCTTAAAATACAGCTTTCCATTGACGAGTCGGATATTCAGGATATTAAGGTGGGACAGAGCGTAAGCATAACGGCGGACGCGGTAAGCGGTGAGTTTATCGGCGAGGTAACCAAGGTAGGTATCAACGGCACGTCCGAAAATGGCGTAACAACCTATCCCGTGGATATAACCCTGACGGAATACGGCGAGCTTCTGCCGGGCATGAATGTTGACTGCGTAATTGAAGTAGAAAGCGCGGAAAATGTATTGGCAGTTCCGTCTGAAGCGATCCAGAGAGGAAACCGCGTTTATATAAAGGGTGACAAGACGGACGAAAAGGATAAGGCTCCGGAGGGTTATTACAGCGTATCTGTAACAACCGGAGCAACGGACGGCATATATACGGAGATTAAGGAAGGTCTTGAGGAGGGTCAGGAGGTCTGCGGCGCTGCCAAAGCCTCCGGCGTTGAAGCCGAAGGCTCATCAGGAACTCAGCAGCAACAGCAGATGCCCGGCGGCATGGGCGGCATGGGCGGCATGGGCGGCCCTCCGGGAGGCGGCTACGGCGGCGGTAACCGCGGCGGCATGGGCGGCTCCGGCGGAGGCGCGCCGGGCGGAATGCGCTAAGGAGGTAATTTTATGCCTCATTTAGTAGAGCTTAAGGATATTTATAAGATATATCATATGGGTGAAACCGATGTTCATGCCCTTGACGGCATTTCCCTTACAATCGACCGAGGCGAGTTTGTGGCTATTGTAGGCTCGTCCGGCTCGGGAAAATCCACCTGTATGAATATAATAGGCTGCCTTGACGTGCCAACAAGCGGTACCTATAAATTAAACGGAAGAAATATAACAAATTATACGGAGGATGAGCTTGCGGACGTAAGAAATAAAATGCTTGGATTTATATTCCAGCAGTACAATCTTATCCCCAAGCTTACGGTGATAGAAAACGTTCAGCTTCCTCTGCTTTATGCGGGGCTTAGCGAAAAGGAGCAGCGAAAACGCGCAATGCTCGCTTTAAGACGCGTGGGTCTTGAGTCAAAGGCAAAGAATCTGCCCGCGCAGCTTTCCGGCGGTCAGCAGCAGAGAGTTTCGATTGCGCGCGCGCTTGCGGGTAATCCGTCGGTAATACTTGCCGACGAGCCGACCGGCGCGCTTGATTCAAAAACAGGCCGAGACGTTATGCTGTTTCTGCAGCAGCTTAACCGTGAGGGCAACACAATAATTCTTATCACGCATGACAACTCGATCGCGGCGAGAGCGTCAAGGATTATAAGGGTGACGGACGGAAGAATAGTGTATGACGGTCCTGTTGCCGGCGATAAGATAGTTGCCAGTCAGATAGCCGCGGGCAGTGAGGAGGGTGACGGTTAATGGGTCTTGGAAAAAGCTTTACAATGGCTCTTTCGAGCATTATAAGCAACAAGGTGCGTTCTCTTCTCACAATGCTTGGAATTATAATAGGTATCGCGGCGGTTATTATTCTTGTATCGGTAATGAACGGTCTTACAGGCGAGGTGACATCCATGTTTGACGACATGGGTATGACCTCGATTACCGCAAATATCACACCGCGTTCAATACTTGAGGTCAAGCCGGAGGAGTTCTATGAGTTCGTTGATAAGAATCCGGAGCTGCTTTCGGGACTTTCCCCGAAGGCGTCAGTTTCAGGTCAGCTTAAAACGGCGGATATGAACGGTGACGACGCTATAACAAGCTCGTGCACCGGAGTTTCCGAGGATTATATGAATATGCAGAAGCTGGATATGGCATTCGGACGCTTTATAAGCTATGCGGACTGTGAAAACGCTACAAGAGCGGCGGTATTAGGCACATATCAGGCGTTGGAGCTTTTCGGAACCTGTGAGGACGCGGTGGGAAAGAGCGTCAGGATAAACGGCAAGCCGTTTACCGTTATAGGCGTCCTTGAGGAAAAGGAGGATTCCACCCAGTCCTCCTCGGATGATATAGTATATATCCCGTATACGGCAGCGCTCGAAATGAGCTATACAAAAAAGGTAAATCAATATATGGTCGACGCTGTGGATGAGGATCATGTCGATCAGGCGAAGGCGCTGGTTGAGAGATTTCTTCTTGAAAAGATAGGTGATGATGATTATTACACGGTAACCTCCATGAAATCCATGATTGAAAAAATGACGGAGATGCTTGACAAGATGAAGCTTGTGCTTGTGGCGATCGCGGCCATATCACTGCTTGTAGGCGGTATAGGCATTATGAATATTATGCTTGTATCTGTAAGCGAGAGAACAAGGGAAATCGGTATAAGAAAATCACTCGGGGCAAAGCATAAGCATATTATGACGCAGTTCGTTATGGAATCCGGCGTTGTAAGCTGTATAGGAGGCGTGATCGGAATTATATTGGGCTGCATCGTGTCAATGCTTGCGGGAAAGGCTCTGGGCATGAGCGTAGCGCCTTCCGCGGGCGCGATCGGACTTTCATTCGGCGTTTCGGTGGGAATCGGTATAGTATTTGGTTTCCTTCCTGCGAGAAAAGCCGCGAAGCTGAATCCGATAGACGCGCTGAGAAGTGATTAATGGAAAAGGAGAGTATATAGAATATGAAAAAAATAATTTCGGCTCTGCTGACCGCCGCAATGGCTGTATCGGCAGCCACCGCCGTTCCGTTTACGGCTTCTGCCGCGAGCTCATCGTGGCAGTCTGATACAGAGATGATGTCACTTCTGTCCGCACTTGATATTATGGTAGGCGATGATAACGGAAATTATAATCTTGATTCGTATGTAACAAGAGCGGAAATGACAAAGATAGCAGTCGCTTCATCAAGCAGCAAGAATACTGTTGCTATAGGCATGAAGTTTTCGCCGTTTTCTGACGTGAGCAGCGCATTCTGGGGCGCTCCGTATATTCAGGCCGCGGTATCGGCAGGTATTGTTAACGGATATATAGACGGAACCTTCAGACCGGACGGTACTGTCACTTATGAGGAAGCAATAACAATGATGCTCGGAGTTCTCGGATATGACAGCAGCGATTTCGGCGCGTCATATCCGTACGGTCAGGTAGGTATGGCGAACAACCTTGAAATGACAGAGAATATGTATGCGGATATCGGAGAACCCCTTACAAGACGTCAGGTTGCGCATCTTGTATGCAACACGCTTGACACAAGCATGAAGGGTTCAACAAATGACCTTATAACCGTACACAACTGTGCGATCATTTCCGATGTAACAATTATCGCGTCGCAGGCTGATGATGCAGCGCTCGCTTCGGATGAAATTTCGACAACAAGCGGCAAATACAGGATCAAGGATGATTATTTCGATGACAGCTTTGTGGGATGCAGAGGAGATATGGTTATAAAGGACGGAAAGTACTATGTAGCATTCTCTCCTGACAGCTCATATGCGTCGGATAAATATGTGATTTACTCAACGCTTAACGATGCGATTCTTGCTTATCCTGCCGGAAATAATACAAACATTCAGCAGTTCACGATCAGTGATACAACGACCTGCTACATGAACTCAACAGCGTATACATACGGCTCGCTACGCTCGCAGATGGAAATGGGAGATATAATACGCATACGCTACAAGGATAATGGGGAGATTGATTATATAAATTACAGCAAGGGCAGCATGGACGGACCTATAAAGGTCACATCCTCCAACTGGATAAACAGCTTTGCTGCGGACTCGTCAACAAAGATCATGCGTGACGGTACAAAGGTAAGCGCGTCAGATATTGTGACAAATGATATTGTATATTACAGCAGCGCGCTCAACATGGTTCTCGCATACAGCAAGAAGATCACGGGTGTATACGAGAGCGCGTCACCGTCAAAGGATTCGCCTCAGAGCGTAACCGTTTCGGGTGTAACTTATCAGGTTGAAGGCGTTGAAGCGTTTAACGACCTTTCATCAAGCGGTTCACTCAACTATGGTGATACCGTAACGCTCCTTATGGGTAAGGACGGAATGCAGGTTGCAGGTGTTGTTACAAATACTGCTGCGGCTACAGATTCTGTTGTCGGATATGTTACAGCATCGGGTAAGGATACCTTCACAAATTCTGACGGAACAACGTACACGAGCTACTATGTAAATATTGTCACCCCGGACGGCACAAGCTATAAATATCCGACAGAGTACGATAAGAGCAGTAATGTCAATAAGGTGGTAAGGGCATCGGTCAAGAATGGCTATGCAACGATAAGCGCCCTGACAAGCAGCACAGCTCTCAGTGGATATGTAAGCTATGCAAAGATGCAGATAGGCAGCAAGGCTGTGGCAAGCGATGTCAAGATACTTGATATATCCAAAGTTGCAGGATCAGACACTACGGCATACGCAAAGACATATATGCAGAGAATAGACGGCATCACGCTCAGCACCGGCAATATCGTATATTATACCACAAATACAAGCGGTGCGGTTTCGGAGCTGATTCTCCAGAATGTAACGGGAGATATGTATAATTATGGCATGGTTGTGTCATCCTCAACACAGAGCGCCGGTGAGGACGCTTCATATAAGTCGTATTCGATATTGTCAGACAATACAACATATTCCGCATCGCGCTTCAGCCTGACAGCCGGAATACCGGTGCAGTTTGCGGCAAGCAGCGGCGCTGCCACCTATGCGGTAAGCCTTAAGAGTTACAGCGGGACTGTAAGCGAGCTTACTCAGGTGAAGGCTGTAATAGGCGGCAATGAATATCTCTTATCCGATAAGGTAAAGGTATTCAATAAGCTGTCAGGACTTGGCTATCTTGAGATGTCGCTTAATGATGCGATCAGCGGAGACTATTCATATACATGCTACTATGATAAGACCGAAGCAAGCGGCGGACGAATCAGAGTAATTGTGTGTGAAAGCAAGTAAAAACAAACAGCAATCAAGGGACCGTATAATGATGTCGTTTATTATATCATTATGCGGTCCCTTTTTGTGGGTCAAATTCAACAAAACCGCTAAAAAGAATAATGAATATTACTATCAATAAATTACAAAAATAAAATTATAAAAAGGGAAATCGGGTTCAGGTGTCGAAATATTAAACCGACGGAAAAAAGATTAAATTTTTTGTTTGATTTTTCGGATTTGCGGTAAATATAATATGTATGGGATTAAACTTAATGTATAAATTTGTATATTATGTTAATAATATATTGGAATTACGAGATTTTTTGGGAGGGGTGAAGCATGCCGTTTGTTTCTGATGAGCTTTTCAGTGAGATCTGTATGGCTAATGATATTGTAGATTATGCGTCATCATTTATGACATTGAAGAGAAGCGGAAGAGGATATATGGCGTGTTGTCCGTTCCATAATGAAAAAACTCCCTCCTTTCATATTGACCGCGAAAAACAGCTTTTTCACTGCTTCGGCTGCGGCGCGAGCGGAAATTTTGTTCAGCTTGTTATGCGCCTTGAGGGGCTTGATTATCAGGATGCGATGCGCCAGCTTGCCGAGCGCGCGGGAATAACGATACCCGAAAACGGCATGAGGCAGTCAAACGCAGTCACGCAGAAAAAGGAAAGCATGATTGAGATGAATAAGCTTGCGGCTCGGTTCTTCTACGATTGCCTTATGGATGTCAATATCGGCAGAGACGCGAGGGGATATTTTGCGTCCAGAAAGCTTACAAAAAAGACAATTATAAAATTCGGTCTCGGATATGCGCCGGATTCAAATGATTCGCTTCTCAATTTTTTAAGGAAAAAAGGGTATAATGATAAACAGATACTTGAAGCGGGTCTGGCGGTTGAACGCAAGGGAAAGCCGGTGGACAAGTACCGTAACCGCGTAATGTTCCCTATTATAAATGTGCGCGGCAAGGTTATAGGCTTCGGCGGACGTGTGCTTGGCAGCAACGAGCTGCCAAACGGCTTTAAGCTTGCAAAATATCTGAATTCGCCCCAAACGCTTGTTTTTGATAAGGGAAGTAATCTTTTCGCGCTAAATCTTGCAAAAAACTCAAAGGAGAAAAATATTATTCTCTGTGAGGGCTATATGGATGTCATAAGTGTACATCAGGCTGGGATATCCAACTGTGTTGCAACTCTCGGCACCGCGATAACGGAGCCGCAGGCAAAGCTGCTTTTGCGCTACGGCGAGGAGGTCCTTATATGCTATGATATGGACGAGGCGGGAACCAAGGCGGCGCTGAGAGCAATAGATATAATCGCAGGCGCGGGCGGCAAATCAAGGGTCATCCGTATAACAGGAGCGAAGGATCCGGACGAATATATTTCAAAGTACGGCGTTTCAGGCTTTAAAAAGGCGGTTGAAAAGGCGGCGCCGTCAACGGAGTTTAAAATATCGCTTGTAAAAAAGCAATATGATCTGACTGATACGGACGGTAAGATCCGTTTCGTCGAGGAAACGGCAAAAATTCTTGCGGGACTTTCAAATCCTGTGGAGATCGAGGCATACATAAAGAAAACAGCATCGGATACAGGAATATCCGAGCAGTCCATATCAGGCAAGTGCAATGAATACAGGAGCAGGGCAAGAAGCAGACGCCCGTCGCCTGCAAAGACAATGGAGGAGTATAAACGCCGGGAGGCTGCCAAAGTCAACAAGGAAAAAAAGCCGGAGGAGCGTGTCAGCAGCGCAGTGCTTGAAGCGGAAAAACGAATACTTTCGCTCATGGCGCAGAACAAGCGTCTGTGTCTTCTGGTATTTAAGATCATGGAGCCTGAGGAATTCTCAAATGAGGTATATAAAACCCTCGCAAACAGGATTCACGAATATGCCGTAAAGGGCGAGGAGCCTGACCCCGGAGCGATCACAAACGAGTTTTCGGGTGATAATGCGGCGGCAGATATGGCGGCGGCTGTGTTTTTTAACAGAGAGGAATACAGCGATAACGACAGAACACTGTATGAGCTTATATATACAGTGAAGAAAAACAAGCTTGAAACAAAGAAAAAAGCTGAAACTGATCCGGTAAAAATAAACGAGCTGATGAAACAGGAAAAACAGCTGCAGGCAGACCGTGATCAGTGGATGTCGAATATTTAACATGGAGGAATACTATGAGTACACAAAAAGAACTTTCAAATGCTGCATCAGAGGAGCATAAGGAAATAGTTGAAAAGAAGCGCTCCGTAAAGCGCGAGCTTCTTGAGCGCGGCAAAAAGCGCGGCTATCTCACTTATAAGGAAATCGCGGATGCTCTTGAAGAATTTGAGGTCACAGCCGAAGAAATGGAAAAGACCTACGACAGATTTGAGAGTGAAAAGATTGAGCTTGTCGAGGAGTTCAAGGAGATGGAGGAAATCGAGGTCACCAAGGAAGAGTTGGAGGATCTCTCTGTTCCGGAAGGCATCAACATAGACGACCATGTTAAGATGTACCTTAAGGAAATAGGTAAGGTTAATCTTCTCACAGCGGAGGAGGAAACCGCGCTTGCAAAGAAAATGTCAGAGGGCGACGAGGAGGCTAAGAAAAAGCTTGCCGAGGCAAACCTGCGTCTTGTTGTAAGTATCGCAAAGAGATACGTGGGCCGCGGTATGCTTTTCCTTGATCTTATTCAGGAGGGTAATCTCGGGCTTATCCGCGCGGTTGATAAATTTGACTATACAAAAGGCTATAAGTTCTCGACCTATGCGACCTGGTGGATAAGACAGGCTATTACAAGAGCTATTGCAGATCAGGCAAGAACGATCAGAATCCCTGTTCATATGGTAGAAACGATCAATAAGCTTGTGCGTGTTCAGCGTCAGCTTGTTCAGGAGCTGGGCCGAGAGCCGTCACATGAGGAGCTTGCAAAGGGACTTAATATGTCGGTTGAGAAGGTGCGTGAGATATCAAAGATATCACAGGAGCCTGTGTCTCTTGAAACGCCTATCGGCGAGGAGGAGGACAGCCACTTAGGCGACTTCATTAAGGATGATGACGCTCCGGCGCCGGACGACAGCGCAAGCTATGTGCTTTTAAAGGAGCAGCTTGACGATGTATTGCAGACGCTTACCAAGCGTGAATCAAAGGTATTGCAGCTCCGTTTCGGTCTTATTGACGGAACACCGCATACTCTTGAAGAGGTGGGACGCGAATTTAAGGTTACGCGTGAGCGTATAAGACAGATCGAGGCAAAGGCTCTGCGCAAGCTTAGACATCCGAGCCGCTCAAAGAAGCTCAAGGATTTTCTTGACTATTAATTTTAAGAGGGTACAGTATGGACTGGATAAAGGTAACGGTTTACACAACAACAGAAGGTATAGAGCCGGTAAGCGGCAGGCTTATGCAGCTTGGTATAACCGGACTTGAAATAGAGGACGAGACAGAGTTCAAGGATTTTCTGGAGGAAACAAAGGATTACTGGGACTATGTTGATGATGATCTTGTTAAGCGCATGGAGGGTGAAACAAGGGTCATAGCTTATGTGAGTGATGATATTTCCGGGCATGAGCTTTTGACCGGGATCCGCGGCTCAATGGCAGAGCTTAACGAAATGAACGAGGATAATATTTTCGGCAGACTTGAGGTTGAAATCGAGGGTACAAGGACAGAGGACTGGGCAAATGTCTGGAAGCAGTACTTTCACCCGATTGAGATCGGACAAAAGCTTCTTATTAAGCCGGAATGGGAGGAGCTTAAGGAGCCTACCGACAGAATAGTATTCAATATAAACCCGGGTATGAGCTTCGGAACAGGCTCACATCAGACAACGCAGCTTTGCCTGGAGCAGCTTGAAAAATATATTACGCCGGGCTGCAGAATGCTGGATCTGGGCTGCGGAAGCGGAATACTTTCTGTTGTATCGCTGCTTCTGGGCGCAAAGGAGGCTTTTGCGGTAGATATTGACCCAAACTGTATTGATACGGCGTATGAGAATGCCGCTATGAATGATATTGACAGGAGCGTATATACTGTTATCAGCGGCAATGTTGTGTCGGACCCTAAGGTAAAAGAGACGCTTTCTCAGCATAAATATGAGGTTGTTGCGGCAAATATTGTGGCGGACGTCATAATAGGGCTTGCTCCGACTGCGCGTGAGTATATGAAGGAGGACGGTGTATTTATAACCTCCGGCATTATAGACGGCAGACAGGAGGAGGTCAAGGCGGCTCTTATCGGGCAGGGCTTTGAAATTGTTGATATGCAGAGAAGAAAGGACTGGTGGTCCATTGTCTGCAAGTAACATTATCGCTTATAAGGCGGGAGAATATAATTTTTATACCGTGCAAACGGCAGAAAAAATAATTACAATAGGCGGAATCCCTGAAAAATTTTCAGAGTCTTACATAAGAACAGCGGCATCCTCGGATGCCGTTATTCTGCTTACGGCAAAACCCGAATTTACCGGAGGACTTGAAAGGGTTCTTGAAATAAAGCCCGATATAGAGATTTATGGTACGGCGGCGGGGCTGCGCAATATAAAGCAGACAGTAAACCGCGAAATCAACGAGCAGCTTATAAAGGACGGCATGGAGCTTGGGGGAATAAGGTTTTTTATAACTCCAAACCTTTCATGGGTCGATTCATGTATGGCGCTGTATGACGGCATATTGTTTTCCGGAGAGGCGTTTTCAGGCTTTAAGGGATCAGCGGTCGATTTAAAAAATGAGTTTGAGGAAAGACTTGCGGTGAACAAGGCGTTTGTTCTTTCCGCAACAGAAAGGCTTGAAAAGGAAAGCATAACGGCAATTTACCCCGCATACGGCGGAACTATGCCGCAGGGAACGGTATGTATGAGCGCGTTGCCGGAGGAAGTGTTTAAAATATACCGGAAGTGGTGTCATACAGAGGACACTGACCGAATTAAAGCGGCTGTTATTTATTCAAGCCGGTACGGTTACACAAAGTCCCTTGCGGACAGGCTTATTGAAAGGCTGGGGACGGCTTTTGACGTCACGGCGCAGGATGTGAATAAGGCTGAAAACAGTACGGATATACTCAATGACGCTGATGTGATTATTGTCGGAACCGATACGATCAACCGCA
>JBJEIV010000189.1:0-2650 GCA_051877395.1 Candidatus Ornithomonoglobus sp. | reverse complement strand
CATCAAGCTGTGCAAGGATATCCTCCATTGCAGTGCCGTGGGGCGCGGTAAGCTCCGCTGTCGGAACACTTAAAAGCTTTGCCGGTTCCGTTGTATAAGCCTTTGTTATAACAAGCGTCTTGCTGTCCGGTTTTTTGATATCGTCAGTTGTAAGCGTTTGTTCGTTCAGCTTTATGCTGAGATTATTTGAAAAGCCGTTCTCGCTTACGAGAGTTATTACCGCATTGTATGTAGTCTCAAAATCTGCCGTGCCTGACGCGGGCGACCATGCAACGGGTACTTCGCCGGGTGTGCCGTTACTCACTGCGATTGTCACGCTGTCATCAAGAGGCTTTCCGCCGTATGGCTCATCAAGCGTTATTTCAACCCAGGTTGTCAGATCAAGATATGTCGCCGTCAGATTAACTGCGTTTTCGGGCATTGTAAAGGTCATTGACCGTGAGGTTTTCTGCTCCTCGGTAAGTTCTACACCCGAAGCTGTCCATTCTTTAAATCTCATGTTTTCCACATCGTCTGCCGAAACCGATACCTCACTGCCTGCCGTATATGTTCCGCTGCCCGTACCGCTTTCTACTTTTAAAGTATATGTCGGCACATTCAAATCATTTACTATCGTTATGCGACGGTTTTGACGCGCTCCTCCGTCATCATGTCCTCTATCGTCTTGATTTACAAGCGTGTATGTTACCGGCTTTGTGAAATCCGCATAGCTTCCGCTTTTTTTCTCACTCACCACCGGTGTGCTTGATAATGTGCCGCTTGTTTCAAATTCCACCGCAAGATTTGTAAGGTCTATATCGGTTGTATTCGGAACATGAATTGTAATATTATTCTGTACCGTATAGTAATCGGCATCGCCTTCTGTGCTATTGGGATTTGTATCAACCGTGTATTCAAGCTCTTTGCCGGCCGCATTTTTTACCGCTGTTATTTTCGATATAAACGAGTCCGGGCTGGGAGTGTCTGTATCGAGATTGGTCTGTACATGAGCCAAATACCCCCAATCAGTATCGTCAGAAACATAACCTACGTTTTCGTTTTCGAGATCTATTGCAATACGCATATCCTTTCTGTCAGAAAAGAAATATTTTTCGTTATAAGGATTTGAATCGGATGTTCTGCATCGGCCTTTTGTTTGAGTTATAGCTTTGAGATTCGGATAACAGCCTATCATCGCTCCTTCTCTTAAGGGAATATTCAAGCCTATATAATCTTTGGATGACATGTCGCCGCAGCATATACCTGGAGCAACATTTGTAAATTTTTCATACTTTGAGTCATAGTTGTTGTAAACCTGTATATCTCCTCCAAAGTACATATAATAAGAAAAAAAGTCTTCCTCTTCGGTCGTTCCGTATATTGCATAGGATCCATATGTTGTATTGTCATGTACCGAGCCGCCTATAAATGCACCTTTAGATGCGTAGATAATGTACCTTGGACAACCGTCAATGTCAGATTGGGTAATGTCAGTAGTGTTATATGCCACCTCTGTACCGTTCAGTTCCAATTTTCCTAAGGCGTGTATAACGGATGTTTCGCCATTATTATCTCGTATAATGCCGCCTCTTAAGAAAATATCCGAACCGCCATCTCCGTATATTGCACCTCCTTTATGATATGTCGTATTATGAGAAATTTCTCCGCCAAGCATATAAAACCTTGCATCCTTTTCCACATATACCGCACCTCCGTGTGCGCCCCGCCTGTCTGAGTAGGGATTTCTAGCATAACCTACCGTCTCATTTTCTGTGAGTTTTCCGCCGTACATGTACATCATTGCGCCGCTCTTCAAATATACAGCGCCGCCATCAGCGTAGCAAAACGGATATTCTACGGCTTTACAGCGGGCAATCTGACCGGCGTACATATATATGCGCGAGCCGCGTCCGGCATATATGCCGCCGCCGTCATCGATGGTGTTTCCTCCCGCAATGCATCCGTTTTTGGCATCGGATGTGTCCGTTATTGTCAGCCTTGCGTCCCTCTCAAGCATGATAACTCGTCCGTCAGAAACGGCGTCACTATAATAAAGATTTCGGCTTAAGTATTTACCGTTGAGATCAATGGTGACGCTCATTCCCTCAGGCACGCAAAGAGCGCCTTCATCAAAATAATCATCATAATCCTCAATGTCACTATAATCGTCACGGACATCCGGGTTGACGTCAAATCTTTTGTTATACGGCCGCCAGTCGTCGTTCAGCTTAAAGGTTCCGCCGCATTTAACCGCAGCCACCCACGCTCGCTGAAATGATTTATACTCCACACCGTTTACATACGCTACCGTGGAAAAATACGATGGATATGTATACGCCTGTGCCGTCTGCGGTTTAACAATGTTAAACCCGCACATCATCGGCAGTACAAGCGCCAATGATGTAATGATTGATAAAATTCGTTTTTTCATTTTATCATCTCCTCCTTACCTTTTGCCTTTTAAAGCACTATT
This sequence comes from Candidatus Ornithomonoglobus sp., assembly GCA_051877395.1. Lineage (GTDB taxonomy): Bacteria > Bacillota > Clostridia > UBA1381 > UBA1381 > Ornithomonoglobus. The sequence goes on along the minus strand of JBJEIV010000189.1, from coordinate 198 downwards.
CTTTAATCATTATATCATACCAACCGCACCAAAACCGCACCAAATATACTCTGAAATAAAAAAAATTTTGCACAAAATAAAAAAAATAAAAAATTTTGTTTTTTTTGGTGCTGTATTGGTGCTGTTTATGTGGTATAATAGTGATATATATAGCTTGCATTAAGTACCCTGTATTTTAATCGTACTTAATGCAAGCGG
>JBJEIV010000188.1:0-2655 GCA_051877395.1 Candidatus Ornithomonoglobus sp. | reverse complement strand
CAATAACAGCCAAATATTACGCGGACAAGCTGGGCGAGGAGGTGAATTGATATGCAGTGGTTATTTGAACAATTATTTAAATCCGGTAATAAAACTGTTCTTTTATTTCTGGTGATTTTAATCGTTATTTTTGCCTATATAATTAGGGTTATTTTTTTGCATAGAAAGGATATTAAAGGGTTGGTTGACAAATGGTTTGAAGGGCGTATGAAAAAACAGGAATTGATTGAACTTGTTTATAAAAGCCAGAAGAGAATTGATGAATTGGCTGAAAATCGTGTGCGTGATCGAGAACAATCTTTAGCTATACAGAAACAGTTGACAGATGCTATACAAGAAATTTCCAATAAGTTGGATACTATTCAATCGGATTTTACTGATGATAAAATAGAAAATATGCGATGGAAAATTCTAAGTTTTGCCAGTAATCTTATCAATGGAGTTATTGATGGGAAAGCTTGTTACAAGGAACAGTTTGATAACATTCTTAAAACCTATGATAAATATGAAAACATATTGAAAGAGAATGATATGAAAAACGGACAGGTTGAAGAATCAATGAAATTTATTAAAGAACGATACCACGAATTAATAGAACATATTTCAGAAAAATAGGAGGATTTTATGAGTATTGATATTACAGAAATTATTATTGCTTTAATTGGAGTTTTGCTAACGATTATCACATCTGTGATAGTTCCTGTTATTGTGCCGTGGCTTAAAACAAAACTTAATACTAATCAGATTGAGATTGTAAAGCAGTTGGCTTCAGTCGCTGTTTATGCCGCACAACAGATATACAATTCAGATGAAACACAACAGAAAAAGGAATATGCTATTGCTTATGTAAAAAATGAGCTTGCTAAGTATAATATAACATTTTCGGAGGATACAATCAGTACATACATTGAAGGTGTCTTGAAGAATATCAAGGTTGATGAAGGTGCTGATTGGTAAGATATGTATTATTGAATAGAATTATAGGGTAGAGGATTTTTAAAGTCCCCTACCCTATTTTTTACGATATTATTGTCTGTTTTATGGTACACTTATTTTGACATACTTTTTGACATACAACCTGCCGTGAATACCGTGAATTTCGGGATTTTTACGGCTGATTTGAATTTTAATAATTGTTATTGTTTTTCTTTAAAAACGGCTTAATTCTGTTCTTTTTATGCTCATATAATTACATATACGTGTTACGAATCACAAATTTAATTGAAATGTAATAAAACTGAAACACTTAACTTTAAAATATATAGCTCAGCTGCGCAATACGGCCGACTTAAGAGATAAGATAAATATACAAAAAAATCCCCTCAGAGCAGCTTTGAAATACTTTTATTTCAAAGGTCTCCGAGGAGATTAATTGATACAATTCTGTTTTTTACTTGCTCAGATCAATATTTCTTACGGTATCTCTCAATTTAAGAACAAAAGAGGGAGATACGGAAAGCTCGTCAATACCCATACGCAGGAAGGTTTCGGTAAGCGTTGTATCTGCCGCAAGCTCGCCGCATATTCCGATCCACGCGCCGTTTTTATGAGCATTCTGAGCTGACAGCTCAATCAGTCTCAATACTGCCTCGTGGTGTGTATCACAGAATCGCTCAAGGTTCGGATTCTGTCTGTCACATGCAAGCGTGTATTGTGTAAGATCGTTTGTTCCCACGCTGAAGAAGTCGACCAGGGGCGCGAGCCTGTCGCTTATAACCGCTGCCGCCGGTGTTTCTATCATTATGCCAAGCTCTGTGTCCTCTGAATATTTTATTCCGTTTTCATCAAGCTCTTTTTTTACTTCATCACAGATCGCAAGGATTTCTTCAAGCTCCGAAACGCTTGTAATCATCGGGAACATTATTGCTATATTTCCGAACGCGGACGCTCTGTAAAGCGCTCTCAGCTGTGTTTTGAATATTTCCGGACGTGTAAGGCATATTCTTATAGCTCTGAATCCAAGCGCGGGATTTTCCTCTTTGTCAAGTCCGAAATAGTCAACCTGCTTATCCGCGCCTATATCAAGCGTTCTGATAATGACCTTTTTGCCCGCCATGCTCTGGGCAACCTTTTTGTATGCCTGGAACTGCTGCTCCTCGGTCGGGTAATCACTGCTTTCAAGATAGAGGAACTCACTGCGGAAAAGTCCTATTCCCCCTGCGTCATTCATCAGTACCGCGCCGATGTTGTCTACTCCGCCGATATTTGCAAAAATATTTATTTTTGTTCCGTCAAGCGTGATATTTTCCTTTCCCTTCAGCTTCTGGAGCAGCGCCTTTTTCTCAAGGTCGGCGCTCTGCTTTTTCTGGGCAGCGGCAAGTGTCTCTTCATCAGGATTTACGATAATCTCGCCCGTAAATCCATCCGCAATAGCAATATCTCCATCATTTATCTGTGTCAGAAATTCATCTCCAACGCCGATTATCGCCGGAATGTTCATATTACGCGCGAGAATTGCCGTATGCGAATTTGATGAACCGTGCGCGGTCACAAACGCAAGCACACTGTCCTTGTCAAGCGATACAGTTTCGCTCGGAGCAAGATCATCAGCGCAGATTATTACCTTATCGTTATCAGCATGAGCAGCTTTGTCACTATCCTGCGACAGACAGTCAATAAGCCTGTTGGAAATATCCCTGACATCTGCGGCTCTCG
>JBJEIV010000187.1:0-2668 GCA_051877395.1 Candidatus Ornithomonoglobus sp. | reverse complement strand
CAACGACTGGAACTGAGCCTCGAATTTAAGCTTTGAGAACGCGTCTATTTCCTCACAGACATTTACGTGATATGAGTTGGTGATATATCCCTTGTCGGTTATGCCCTCTATTATTCCGAAGCGTTTTTGCAGGCACTTTGCAAACTTATAGGTTGTGCTTTCGATAGGCGAGCCGTATATGCTGAAGGACACATTTGTTTCCTTTGTCCATTCCTCGCATTTGTCGTTCATGTGCTGCATGACCCATTTTGCAAAATCAACCGCCTCCGGGTCCGTATGTGATCTGCCCGTCATGTATTTTACGCATTCAAATAAACCCGCGTAGCCGAGTGAGATCGTCGAGTAGCCGCCGTAGAGCAGCTTGTCGATCGGCTCACCCTTTTCAAGCCTTGCCAGCGCGCCGTACTGCCATAGAATCGGAGCGGCATCGGACAGAGTACCCTTGAGTCTTTCATGACGGCACATAAGAGCCTTATAGCAAAGCTCAAGACGCTCGTCAAATATCCTTCTGAACTTATCCATGTCCCCGCCGCTTGACAGCGCGACATCCACAAGGTTTATTGTTACAACACCCTGATTAAAGCGGCCGTAGAACTTGTAATTGCCGTTTTCGTCCTTCCACGGTGAAAGACAGCTTCTGCACCCCATAACCGGGAAGCAGTTGCCCTCCTTGAGCTTCTTCATCTGCTTTTCGGAAATGTAGTCCGGCACAAGGCGCTTTGCGCTACACTTCGCGGCAAGCTTGGTGAGGTAGAAATACGGGGTTCCCTCTTTTATATTGTCCTCCTCGAGAACATATATGAGCTTTGGGAATGCCGGAGTAACCCATACTCCCGCTTCATTCTTTACTCCCTTATGACGCTGACGCAGCATTTCCTCAATTATAAGCGCGAGATCCTTTTTCTCCTGCTCATTGCGCGCCTCGTTGAGGTACATAAATATCGTCAGAAACGGCGCCTGACCGTTTGTTGTCATGAGCGTTATGACCTGATACTGAATTGTCTGCACTCCCCGCTCAATCTCCTTATGCAGCCTCTTTTCCACAATGAGATCGAGAGCCTCCTCGGTAAGCTGTATATCAAACTCCTTAGATTCCTCTAAAAGCTCGCGCTTTATCTTCTCGCGCGACACCTGAACAAACGGCGCAAGGTGCGTAAGACTTATACTCTGACCGCCGTACTGGTTTGAGGCAACCTGCGCTATGATCTGGGTTGCGATATTGCACGCCGTTGAAAAGCTGTGCGGACGCTCAATAAGCGTTTCGCTTATAACCGTTCCGTTCTGAAGCATATCGTCCAGATTTACAAGGTCGCAGTTGTGCATATGCTGAGCATAATAGTCCGAATCATGAAAATGGATCATGCCCTCCTTATCCGCGTCCACGATCTCCTTAGGAAGAAGCAGACGGCGCGTTAAGTCACGGCTTACCTCGCCCGCGATATAGTCACGCTGTACACTGTTTACAACCGGATCCTTGTTTGAGTTCTCCTGCATGACCTCTTCATTGTTGCACTCGATAAGAGAAAGCACTCTGTCATCCGTTGTATTTGATTTTCTTATAAGCGATCTGGTATAGCGATACTTTACATAGTTTCTTGCGACATCAAACGCGCCGTATGACATGATCTGGTTTTCCACCATATCCTGTATCTCCTCAACCGATACCGAGCGGTTCATCTTATCGCATTTGAAATTAATAAATTCCGCAGCCTCCTGTATCTGAGCCTGTGTAAGCTCCTTATCCGATGTGGCATCACTTGCCTTCTGCATCGCTGCGATTATCTTTCCGACGTCGAATTCAACCTCCGAGCCATTTCGTTTAATTACCTTCATCTTGTTAATAATAACCTTTCAAAAATACTATATCTTGTGTTTTCTTGTATGCTTTGTATTATACTCCACAAAATAGAGATTGTCAAGCATTCGGTATGTTTTTCTTTTTTACAATCATGTTACAAATGTTACACGATGCAAAATATTTAAAACGGTATTGTAAAAAGAATTTTTTTATGCTATAATAAACTATGTATATATAATAATAACAGGAGATAGAAAATATGTCAGACAGCAGACAGAGTAAAATACGTAATTTTTGCATAATCGCGCACATTGACCACGGCAAATCAACGCTTGCCGACCGCCTTCTTGAGCTTACAGGCGAGGTCGAAACAAGGGATATGCAGGATCAGATCCTTGACGATATGGACCTTGAGCGCGAGCGCGGCATAACAATTAAGGCTCATGCGGTTACGCTTAAATATACACGCGGTAACGGCGAGGAATATATTCTCAACCTTATCGACACACCGGGACACGTTGACTTTAACTATGAGGTTTCTCGTTCTCTTGCGGCATGCGAGGGCGCTATACTTATTGTTGACGCGTCACAGGGCATTGAGGCGCAGACTCTTGCCAACACATATCTCGCCATTGACCACGATCTCGAGGTTGTTCCGGTTATAAATAAGATAGACCTGCCTTCGGCTGACCCGGAGGCGGCAATTGAGGAAATCGAAAATATCATAGGCATTCCCGCGGAGGATGCTCCGAGGGTGAGCGCAAAAACCGGTCAGAATGTCGAACAGGTGCTTGAGGAAATCGTGGAAAAAATCCCCGCGCCGACAGGCGATGCAAACGCCCCCCTGCGCGCGCTTATATTCGACTCCTA
>JBJEIV010000186.1:0-13738 GCA_051877395.1 Candidatus Ornithomonoglobus sp. | reverse complement strand
CGCTCACCCTATAACAAAAATCCGCGGCAGACTTACGTTTAACGGCAGCGGTGATTTGTATTTTATCTCTGATAACCGCACTTTCCTCGACATTCGGTATTCAGGTGACGGGATTTACGCAAATGACAGTCTTATAACCTCAAAGGACAATATGGAGTTTGAGGCGGTTATAGACAAGAATAACGGAAAGGTATACTTTACTCAGAATGATGAGAGCACAGAGCTTTCACTTGCGGGTACCTTGAACACAATCGACGGTATTACAGGAGCAAATGTAACTCTTGAATACATAGGCGTTGCATATTCCGATGACGCTAAAGCGACGCTTAAAGGACCGGATAATATATCCTCTGCTTTTTGTAGGCTTATCGCGGGCGGTATGTCATACGCATATGCTGAATACGAGATTGTGTATTCCTACAAGGGCGCTGTTCCTCCTCCGAAAATAACAGTTTCGGGTATTGACGGAGCATACATAGATATTGGTGATTATACTTTTTCCGGCAATCGGAACGCATATCTTATCGTACCGCAAGGATCTGAGGGAACCGCTGTAATATGCGCCGACTTTAACGGGCATAAGACTTATAAAACGGTTGGTGTCTATAACAATCCGACACCCGGTAAAATAGAATATATTAAAAGTCCTGTAAATCTTTATTCAACCGGCACGTTCGGAATATCCGGCTATGATGACTATGGAGTATCGGAGCTTTATGATGAATACGGCAATAAAGTATATTCAGCAGTTCTTACACTAACCGATTTCCGTTCATCGGACGAATCAGTAATAAGCATTGACAATAAAGGTGTTATGACAGCAAAAAGCGTCGGCAGCGCTGTTATTTCCGCAACAGTTACGCTGGGAGGCTGCACCATATCTGCCGAATATACAGTCGGAGGCTTCTATATTGACAGTATAACAGAGGCAGAAACCTCTTATACCTTGAATACTCTTACAACCGATAAGAATGTATCCTCTTACCGTGTAAGCTATTCTGACGGCAAATCGGAGGAAGTAACACCGACTCAGATTCCGGCTGCGCAGGTCATGGCAGACGGAACTGTTATTACTGCCATATATGATACCGACGGAAAGCTGTCTTGCGTACAAAAGCAAGATGTAAAAGCAGGAGATAAGGTTCTGCCGTCAAACGGAAATAAATCGGTATATCTTTACTCACCAGATGGCTTTGAAAAAATAACCGATGCCGATACGACTCTTTCTGGCTTTGAGCTCGAGCACAGCGCCGGAGCGGAATATGAAATTACTCCTGTTTATACTTTTACAGACATAGGCGATATTGCTGAGCCGAAAACACTTGATGCGGTTTTCCCCGATGGCTGCTATGACATAACCTTCAAAAAGGCAGAGACCTTCCGCGGTGACATATATGTAAACGGCGCAATGGTAGGAAACAATGTTGACCAAGCGGACGCAGACAGGAAAGTTACTGACGGCGCGCTTTATACAGCGGAAGATGTGAAAATAACAGGCGGAAAAATAAGCGTATCAATGACTGACGGTTCAACAGTGCTTGATTATGTAACCGTTACAAAGAAGCCGGAATTTTACGAAAGACCGCAGCGAGTATATGTTATAGGCGATTCCCTTGCCTGCGCTTATTACGGTGATTTTGAACACGAGGTCGGCGGCGGCAGAGCCGGATGGGGGCAGCAGCTGCCGGACTTCCTGAATGTTCCTGTGACAAATCTCGCAAACAGCGGACAGTTTGCGGCGGGACTGTATGTAACCGCATTTCCCGGAGTTATCGAAAACGCGCAGGAGGGCGACATTCTCCTTATAGAATGTGGGTACAACGACAGGGCATATTCAACCCGCGATGAAATGATTTCATGCGTTAAGAGCATGATAGAAGAGTGCCGCGAAAAAGGCATAATACCTATTCTTGTAACGCCTAACGCGTCGGCGCACGATTATAAGCCATCGGTGGTATGGTCCGGCTATCTGAGAGATATTGCTGTTGATACCGAGTGTCAGCTCATAGACCTCTCGCAAAAGAGCTATGACCTCTTATATTCAATCTACGGTGACGACTCCGACGGCAATATAACAAAGAACTTCAACCTCACTGAGGTCGGCGGCGACACACTCCATTCCTCATATGCCGGAGCATATGTATGGGCGTCGGTTGTAGCGCAGGGCTTAAAGGATCTGGGTTATGGTGATATAGTAAAAACGGATTTCACATATTCATTTATCGACACGCTCGGCAATGAGATCACAGCTCAGGTTAAATAACTGTATAAAAGGGATGCCGCGGCATCCCTTTTATAGCGTTCGTCATATCGTCAGTACTCCCGTTTCCGACTCAATAAGCAGCAGAATCTTCTCCTCTTTTCCGGTTTCGGCATTGACATAAACGATAAAGTTTTTATTCATATACGTTCCCTTGAACTCATAGCAAAGCACCTCGCGCAGTGAATCCTTAGGTATTACCGCAAGCGAGGCGGCTCTGACCTCAAGATGTGTTGAAACGTGCGACTTTGCTTCCTCCTCGCTCAGCATTACATCGGGTATATCCCGCTGTCGGTGGTTCATAAGATAGCCCTTGCACTCCATACCCACGATCGTGCCGTCATCAAGCGCTACCTTCACCTTGATAAGGTCGCTGTAGCACTTCGTTCCGTTCTGCGAATATGCAAAGTTTATTGTGGCAATGTTATCGCCCACCTCATAGTAGCTGTTTGTCATGTCATTTATACCGTGGCTGATGAGGAACCTGTACGCAAGTCCGGTTGCGGCGTCAATATCATAATTTGCCGTACTGACCGATTTATTTTCGAGGAAATACAGCACATAGCCGCCCTTTTTGGTTATGCTTATGGTGATATGATTGCCGTTATCGTCCTTACCGAAGTTATACGCTTCGATTGCCGTGTTCGCAGTCTCGGTTTCAAACAGCAGTCCTTCTCCCCTGTTGCCTAAGAAATCCTTAGCCTTCTGCAGAGCGTCTTTTTTTGAAATTTCCGCAGCATTTTTCAGCATATATGACTCCATGTTTTCAATATGCTCCGAAAACGGACCGTCATATATCAGCGACGGATAATTGTCAAAGGATTTTTCCACATTCTCAAGGTCCTTGAATATTCCGTCGCCCGCCGCCATAGCCGTGGCAGCGCCCCCTATGCTTGCAACATTAAACGACACCTCTCCCGAATATATTTTCTGCTCTATATCCGAAAGGCTCTTGCTGAGAGTCGAAGCATATTCATTCAGTGAATTAAGGTTGTTATACTCCTCATCGGTTATTTTTGCTCCGTTTATCATATTCTGTGACAGTACATAGGTGTAATCGCCCACCTGTGACAGAAATTTTGCGGTGTTCTCCAGATTGGTATTCTCAGTAGGGAGCTGACCGAAGCAGGACTTTGCCTCTGCTGCCTTCATGAATATCTCATTTGAGATTGACGCGAGCTGTGACGGGTCCGACGCGAGCTGCGCCTTTGAAAGCATCGCGTCAATATCGCTTACATAGTCCGTAAGCTCAAAGAAAGCGCGGTCATAGTTATTGTTTACCGACACCTTAAGCTCCTTGTTCTGCCTGTAGCAGCGGTACCACATAACGCAGAATATAATAAGCAGAATCCCAAGCACAGCGATAACCGCCGCGCATATTTTATTTGATTTAGACATTGCGCGCCTCCTTATTTACAAAAACGGTGCTTTCCTATCTGAACGATCAGTTCACGAGTCCAGATCCAGGAGCTTGTCGCGGTCTCGGGATTGAAATAATATATAGCGCCGCCGGACGGATCCCATCCGTTCATCGCATCCTGACAAGCCTTATACACCGTTGAATTTGCCGCTATCGGCGCGTTTATCTGTCCGTCCGCTACCGCCGTAAAGGCTCCCGGCTGATAAATAACGCCCGACACGGTGTTCGGGAAGGAGGAATGCTTTACGCGGTTTAGTATTACCGCGGCAACAGCTACCTGACCCGTATAAGGCTCACCCCTCGCCTCACCGTTTACCGCTCTTGCCATGAGCTGCAAATCCGAGGTTGACGCGTATACCCGCACAGAGGGATATTCAACCACTGCCAGCATAAGCATAAGTGACATTGTTATTATGGATATTATTTTTTTCATTTTGGTTACTTCCTTTCCTGTTTTTCCTTAGTATGCGCAAGGGTGTATAAAATTATTATATTTGTCAAGAATTTATTTACTTAAATATTGATAAGGAGTATTTGATTATGAAAAAAATCCTGATACCTGTAATTCTTCTGACCGCGGTCATAATATCGGTCGTTACATACACACGCGATGTGATGAACGATCTTGACAGCTCGCTGATACGACTGCATATTATAGCCGAAAGCGACTCCGAATACGATCAGAGGGTCAAGCTTGCGGTGCGTGACGAGATATTGCAGGCCGTACAGAATATAAGCGCAAGAGATACGGAGCTTTTCACCTGCACAGCCGAGGCGGCAGCAAACAGCTATCTTTCGCAATGCGGACTCCCCTACAGTGCGCGCGCGGAATACGGAAAATTCAGCTTTCCCAGAAAGTCATATAAAAACATCACACTTCCTGCCGGAGAATACTATGGTGTGAGAGTAGTTCTCGGCAGCGGCAGCGGTCACAACTGGTGGTGCGTTATGTATCCGCCGCTGTGTGTCAGTGATGACGGAGATGTTTACGCTGATGAAAAAACAACCGTGGAGCTGAAAGGCGCCCTGCACAGCGATACCTATGAGCTTATCACGGAAAAAAGCGAAAAAACGGAAATAAAATTCCGTATTCTTGAGTTTATAAACTCTTTAAAATAATCATATTACACTGATTAATTGCTTGAAATCCTTACAAAAAGATGTTAGGATTAAAGTAATATATAGTCTCAGAAAGGAAGAAAGGAAGAAAAAATGAAAAAGAGAGTTATTTCAATTATTGCCGCGGCGGCAATGCTTTCACAGGCTCCGGCATTTGCCGCAGTCTCCGAAGCCGAAACCGTCGGCGCAAGCCTGAAGGTCGGCGGCTCGGAGGAGACCGCCGCGCAGACACAGGCTCTTATTGACGCAAGACCTGACATAACGCGTTTTTCCGAAAACCTTAACCGCGGTCTTGTAGCGGTTATGGGAGACGGTTACGGCTTTATCTCATGGAGATGGCAGGGCTACGAATCGCTTGACGTTAAGTACAACCTTTACAAGAACGGAAAAAAGGTTAATTCAGAGCCGCTTTCGCTTACCAATTATACCGATGTGTCAGCAAAGGCAGGCGACAAATACGCTGTTTCCCCTGTGGAAAACGGTACAGAGGGCGAAAAGAGCGCGGAGGTTACAATCCTTGACAGCAATTACTTTGATATTCCGCTTGACACCCCTCCCGCAAACTCGATAAACGGCGATGACTATACATATTTTCCCGGCGACTGCTCAACGGCGGATCTTGACGGTGACGGTGAGCTTGAAATCGTGCTTAAATGGGATCCCTCAAACGCAAAGGATGCGGCGCAGCTTGGATTTACGGGCGAATGTATAATTGACGCGTACAAGCTTGACGGCACGAGAATGTGGCGCGTAAATATGGGCAGAAATATCCGCTCCGGCGCGCATGATACACAGTTTATGGTATACGACTTTGACGGTGACGGAAAAGCTGAAATGATATGCCGCACAGCTGACGGAACGGTTGCCGGCGACGGAACCGTTATAGGCGACAAGGATGCGGATTACGCATCGGCAAACAACGGCAAGAACCTTACGGGTCCGCTCTATCTCACCGCCTTTAACGGCGCGGACGGAACAATTATAGATACCGTCCCCTATGACCCGCAGACCTTCGGCGAGGGCTATGATCAGACAGACTGGGGCGACAGCGAGGGCAACCGCTCGGAGCGTTATCTTGCCGGAATAGGCTCCTTTGACGGGGATAAGATCAGCGCGCTTTTCTGCCGCGGCTACTATATGGGACCGGAGGGACCTCTCGGCGGCAGAATTGTCATGGGCGCGTATACGATCAAGGACGGAAGGCTTGTCGAAGAATGGCGTTTTGACAGCAAGGAGCATGACAATATGTTTATAGGTCAGGGCAACCACAGTCTTACGCTTGCCGATGTGGACTATGACGGCAAAGACGAGGTAATTTACGGCGCCTGCGCTGTAGACCATGACGGAGCTCCGATGTATTCCACAGGTCTCGGTCACGGCGACGCTCAGCATGTAAGCGACCTTGACCCGTCACGCCCCGGACTTGAGGTTTATTCCTGCCATGAGGATATAAACTCAGAGTACAGCTATGAAATGCGCGACGCGCGCACAGGTGAAATTCTCTACGGCGGACCGCAGCACGGCGACGATAACGGCAGAGGCACATCTGATGATATTGACCCCCGCTATCCCGGCGCGGAGGGCTGGTCAGCGGCAGGCGTTCTGACAGCCGCAGACGGTACCGTAATATCAAACACATATTCATTGGCGGCAAACTTCCTCGCATGGTGGGACGGCGACCTCGGACGAGAGGTGCAGAACGACACATATATCCAGAAATGGAATCCCGATAAGGACATGGCTGATACTATCTTTGTTGCCGCCGACTGTACATCAATTAACTATACAAAGGCGACCCCCTGTCTTACAGCCGATATTTTAGGCGACTGGAGGGAGGAAACAATCTATCCGTTAAAGGACGGAAGCACTTTGCGCGTATTCACAACGGCGATTCCGACAGGCTACAGAATACCGACACTGCTTTCCGATACGCAGTACAGAAACCATGTGGCAATTCAGAACACCTGCTATAATCAGCCGACACATGTAAGCTACTACCTCGGCTATGACACGAAAGTAATTCCGGTTCCGCAGATTTATATAAACGAAAACGGTACAAAAGTAACAAATCCCGACCTTGCAAGGAAGAGCTGGGCAATAGACGAACTCTATTTCGGGGAAACGGTTGAGCTTGCGGTTGGCTGTCCCACAGCGCTTATTAACGGTATTCCAAAGAGAATAGATAACGACGACCTCAATGTTGTTCCGTTCCTCAGTGAAACGGATAACACACTTGTCCCGATTCGTTTTATATCAGAAGCCTTTGACGCAAAGGTCGAATGGGAGCCGACCCTCCGCAGAGTGCTTATCACACTTCCGAACAAGGATAAGATCGAGATGACCATTGACAGCGCAGATTATGAATTTAAAAAATATGACGGTAAGACCGCCGATCCACACGGAAAATTAACCGATATACACATGGTATATTACAAAACCATGGAAACATCACCTGTAATCGTAAACGATGTAACAAGAGTTCCGTTAAGAGTTGTTGCGGAGACTCTCGGTCTTAACGTATACTGGAACGACGGGCTTATCACGATAAGCGATGCTGAGCAGTCGATTCCGGCAGAGGACGCGGCGGCAAAGCTTGCGGCGATCAAGGCGGCTCCCGTTCCGGCAAGGATCGTTCCGACGGTTATCAACGAGGGTGAAAGATTCTTCCCCAACCAGCTTGACATCTATGCTGTAGAGGCAAGCGGCAATGACGGAAATCTTGAAACTGGCGCTGTTGACCTCGACCTTACAACACGCTGGTCGGCAAACGGTCCAAACACCCTTACGGTTGACCTTGGCTCTGAGCAGACAGTAACCGGCGTTGCGATAGCGATGTGGAAGGGCGCGGAAAGAGAATACCCGTTCCTCATTGAGGTTTCAACAGACGGTAAGAGCTGGACAACAGCGCTGCCTAAGACGACGAACAGTGTTACAACGGAAAACCTTGAGGAATATATCTTCCCTGAGGCGGTAACAGCGCGCTATGTCCGCTATAACGGCGACGGCGACACGGTTCCCGGCAAAAACTACTGCCATGTAAGCGAATTTGCGGTACTCGGCGAGTAATAGATAAAAAATCCACCTGTCCTTTACCGGGCAGGCGGATTTTTTATTCTGTTATTCTGTACTCCTCCTTTAAGAAACCGCTTAGCTCTGTAAGCCTTATAGGAAATTCAATAAATCCCTTCGCATAATAGGACAGCTCATAGGGCGGAAACCATATAACAAGCTCCTCATCCGTGAGATAATACTCATACCTTGTATCCTCTGTTATATGCGGCTCAGCCCACAGCCCGCTGTATTCATCGGGATTCTCCTTTACCATAACATCAATGATATTATTTATCCGCTCTATATAACTGTCATCAGTAAACAGCTCTGAAAGCTCCAGATTATGCGGCGCCTCCTGTCTTGTGTCTATCGTCTGTGGATACCACACGGTATTGCCGTGAGCGCCGCCGAAATATGTGTAGTTCTCCGTGATAAACGAAATTATCCCGCCGCTGTTGCGCTTTACGTTCTGCGTTATGCGCAGATCTGATTTCACACCCGGCGGCATAGACTGCGCGCTCTCCTGCGCCAACTGGTCAAATTCTCCTATCGCATCAAAAATATTATCCTCAAGCTCCGAATTGAGCTCATCCTCATACTCCTTATTAGCAAAACCTCTGAAAGCTATCACCTCCGCATACACCGTTGAATAATCCGTTTCCTGCTCCTCCTTTGTTATTGTAACATCATACCCTCCGTTAACGCTGCACCCGCATAACAGACATACCGCAGTTAAAATCAACACCAACCACCTTTTCATACCGCTCCTCCGCTAATACAACACCTCACAGAATCAGGCAGAGCAGACCGCCGCCACCCTCGTTGATAATCCGCTCCAGGGTCTCGCGTAGCTTTCCGCGCGCCTCCTCCGGCATTCTCTCAAGCTTACCCCGCAGACCGTCATTTACCAGCTCGTTTAAGGTCTTGCCGAAAATGTTTGACTGCCATAGCTCCGCGGGATTATCCTTATAAGTTGAAAGAAGATGCTCCACAAGCTCCTCAGACTGCTTAGCCGTTCCCACGATCGGACTTACCTCCGTTTCAATATCGGCGCGCATCATATGTATTGACGGCGCGCACGCCTTCAGCTTTATTCCGTACCGTCCTCCCTGTTTTATGATTTTTGGCTCCTCTAAAATCATTTCATCGCTTGTAGGTGATACAATACCGTAGCCGGTCTGTCTTACCGATTCCAGAGCATTTCGTATATGCTCATAATCCCGCTTCATCTCCGAAAGCTCACTAAGACAGTTCATAAGCTCCTCATCATCCTTTATCGCCAGACCCGCGGACTCGCTGAGCACCTTATAAAACATACTGTCCACCAGCTCCAGCTCTATCCGCGCGCTTCCCGTTCCGAGATCTATCTCGCCTGACTCCGCTTTTTTTACATAATCCGGTCTGTCAAGACTTTCACATACCTCTTCAATATCTCTTATGTTTTCAGCTCTGTCGGCTGCATCTTTGATAAGAGCATAGATGTCCTTAACAAGCTCATGCTCCTCATCAAGCCTTCTCATCCATTTCGGTATCTGTATTTCAATTTCACTAAGCGGAAATTCGAGCAGAATTTTATTGATTATTTCGTTGATATCCGATCCCGAAAGCTCAGCGCAGTTTACGGTCTGAACAGTTACATCATGCGTTCTTGCGATTGATTCGGCAAGATTTTTTGTTTCGGCTGATTCAGGTTTTGACGAGTTAAGCAATACGATAAACGGCTTATGTATAGCTTTCAGCTCGGATATGACCCTTGCCTCGGCTCCCGCATAGCCCTCTCTGGGGATTTCCGAAAAGGAGCCGTCTGTTGTCACCACCAGTCCTATGGTTGAATGATCGGTTATTACCTTTTTGGTTCCGATTTCCGCCGCGTCATTAAACGGAATCGGGTGATCAAACCACGGAGTAGTAACCATTCTCGGCTCTCCGTCCTCCTGATAGCCCAGCGACTCATCAACTATGTACCCCACACAGTCTATCATTCTGACGCGCATTTTAGCATTATCACCCGGCTCAATTTCCACAGCTTCATTCGGAATAAATTTCGGCTCGGTCGTCATAATGGTCCGCCCCGCCGCTGACTGCGGCAGCTCGTCGCGCGTGCGTTCCGCCTGATATACATCCGTCATATTCGGTATTACCAGAGTGTCCATGAATTTTTTTATAAAGGTTGACTTTCCTGTTCTTACAGGTCCCACCACGCCGATATATACATCCCCGTTATTTCGTCTGGCAATGTCATTGTATATATTCGTTCCTTCCATCTTTACTTCCTCCTTGAACGCTTTTTACAATTCTATTTATATTCGTTATAAACTAAAATATGCACTAAAAAATGGTCATTTTTACATAAAAAATAATGTATATTACCAAAACATCCTTGACATTATCTGTTTGGTTTGATATAATCATATGTGTAATGAGATTTTTTAATTAATACATTGATATTAAGAAGAGTGATTACAATGAAAACAATTAGCTTTATATTAGCAATACTGACAACATTAAGTTTGTTTATATTTAATACATTAACTTCATATGCAGGAAATATCATGTATTTTACCGTTGCTAACAGACAGACTTTTTCAGATATATTCTCTGGCGATGAGCCTTTAACGTCCCGCGGAGAAATCTGCTCCGGCAACATTGAGGATGCCAATTTTTCCGGTGCGCAGCTTTCAGATTTTACTTCGGGTTCACAAAGCCATGGTCTTTTCAGTATATTCAGTGATGAAGAGAGTTCGGAATTACTTAATTATTTCCGTCAAGAAACAGAAAATTTTGCTGAAGAGATTTATGTGGCAGATTTCAATATAGATGCTCGTAAGTTTAAGGAATGTTATGAGCTTCTTCTTTTCTGTTCCCCGCGTTCATATTATCTGACTTCTGATGCCGGAACATACAAGTACTTCGATCCAAGTATAACAGTAAATGCCAATGGTGAGGAAATTATAGAATATCTCTATCCGATTTATCAATTGGATATTTATGATGATGACTACTATATAGATTATACTCTGCTTGACGAAGAATTGCCCACGGTTAAGTTAAATCAGGAACGCCTTGATAAACTCACTGATGAAATTCTTTCCTCTATTCCAAACGGCCGCAATACCTCTGATTTAACCAAGCTTATATACATCCACGATTACATTATTCAGAATTATTCCTATGATTTTGATAACAGTATCAATGATGAATACGGAAATGCTTGTAAGCGGAATAATATTCGGTTTATAGCTGACAATTTACCGATAGCATGTCAGACTTATTCTATTTTGTTTAATTATCTTGTCATGAACGAGGGATTTGAAACCTCATTTGTTACAAGTGTAGATCAATGCGGATATTCGTATCATACATGGAATCTGGTAAAGCTTGCGACACCGCAAAGCGGGAATATGCCGAAATGGTATCACGTTGATGTAACATGGGATGATACCTCACGTCCGGACGGTTCAGGCTCATCAGTGAAATACTTTCTGATAAATGATACAAAAATGCGTGAGGATCACAATGATTTCTGGGACGGAGACAGATATATAACATATCCTGAGCTTGATCTGGATTTCGGAGATGTTTTTGATTACAGTGCGTGGCGTGACTCCTGTTCACAGATAATAGAGTATAACAACAGCTATTATTATCTTACATATGATATGTATACAGGGCAGAGCAATTTAAACAGATGTCCTGTTGACAGCAATGACAGCAATGAGGTTATTTATTCATATAACGGTTCTTGGATGTATGCCGATACCTATTCCGGACTTGTCCTTTCAGACGGCAAGCTGTATTTCAATACAGCATATGATATAATTGAATACGATATTGTCTCCGAAGAAGTATCTGTTATATCGGTAGATTGTAATAATGAAACTATATATTCATGCTATTCGAATAACGGAAAGCTGTATTATAATTTATCGAAAAACATCTATACATCAGATGTAACAACAGTGGGTTCCCTTAATACAGGGCTTGAAATTTCCGCACCTGAAATTCAGTATACGAATGACGGCACACCGAAACTCGTGATTAATTTCAAATCAGATTTAGCAAAGAGCATCCGACTTGTTGTAAGGGAGATCTCATCTGACGGCGTCAGCCAGTTCCATTCATGGAACAATGATGACTTTACCGGCGATGAGGACGCGGTTATCGACCTTTCAGATGCTGACAGTAAGATCAGTGTTTATATCTGGAACGAGGATATGGTCCCCTATCAGGATGCCGCAATTATTGATGATATCAATGTATAATAAAAAGTCCTTTTCGGGACTTTTTATTATACGAAATTTAAAATATCCGACGGTTTATCAGCAATCATTTCTGCGCCGTAGCCTACAAGCTCATCACGGGATCTGAAGCCCCAGCTTACACATATACAAGGCATCCCCGAATTTCTCGCGGTTTCAATATCCACATCCGTGTCACCAACATATATACAGTCGCCAAGCTCTGCTCCAAGCTGCCTCATTGCCTTATGTACCATATCAGGCGCAGGCTTATTTGCAGTATCCTCACAATCGCCTACCGCGACATCTATTACATCATTAAAAAATTCTTCTCTTAAAGCCTTTACAGCAAAGTCAATTTTATTTGATACAATAGAAAGACTATATTCCCGCTTTTTAAGCTCATTTAAAAGCTCTGTGATACCGTCATACGGCGCTGTTTTATCCCTGTTATGCGCAGCATAATGCTTTTCAAAATGGTTGTATGCCTCCCAATACTGCTCATCCGTTATGCCCTTCGGCGCCGCGCGTCTTATAAGCACACGCACCCCGTTCCCCACAAACCGGCGCACCTCGTCAATAGACCTTTCTGGGAAACCGCATTCCCGCATTGCATAATTGACACTTGCCGCAAGGTCCTCCAGCGTGTTAAGCAGAGTGCCGTCAAGATCAAATATTATTGTACTGTATTTCATTATCATTTCTCCTTAATATGGATCAATACCTGTTCTATGATCCGCTTTACATGGTCATCATCAAGGGAATAGAATGTATTCTTGCCGTCACGCCGCGACTTTATAAGCCTTGCCTGCTTCAAGGTTCTAAGCTGATGGCTAATTGCAGACTGGCTCATATCAAGCTTGTCCGATATGTCCGAAACGGAAAGCTCCTGAGAAAACAATGCCCACAATATTCTTATTCTTGTATTATCACCGAAAATTTTAAAGGTTTCGGCCAACCGATTTACGGTATTCTCGTCAGGAGCATCTTTTTTTATCTCCTCCAGAACCTGCTTGTTATATGCGCAGGTTTTGCATATTATTTCGGGCATCAGGCTTTCTCCTTTCTTTCATCTATATAATATATAGAAATACTCACATAACTTCATTACCGTCAATCAGCATTCTTTTGCGATGCGCGGCGGTAAAGGCTGCCTTAAAGCCATCGCAGTATTTCTCCATAGCTGTGACAACCGTTTCCGGCTTCAGGTTATAGCTGCTGCCGCAGGACACCACAAGGCGTATCGTCTGTATTTCGTCCTTATATCCTAAATCCTCCGCTTCAAATATATGCGGTCTTATATCCGAATCGCTCACACCCTTTTTTGTCTTTTTCGGAACTGTAAGCTCACCGTTCGCCATAAGCGCGTTTATATCTCCCGGAGAATCACATTCAATTTCCACAATGTACTCCGCCATGTTTATCTTAGTCAGGTCAATTTCCTTAGCCTTCATTCTGTATGCGGCATAAATCTTAAAGCCCGGCGGCAGGCAGCGGTTTATTTCATCCCTTACCTGCTCGTTGTTAAGACCTGTTATCAGTCCGACCTTCATATAGTCGCATTCGCTTGTAACACCTACCGGAAGCGGCTGCGCGATCGTCATAACAGGGTGCGGATTAAAGCCCTGTGAGAACTCGAAATTCAGCTTT
>JBJEIV010000185.1:0-2678 GCA_051877395.1 Candidatus Ornithomonoglobus sp. | reverse complement strand
AGTACTAATAGCACGAGGGCTTGTCTAAATATATTTCGCTTGCGAAATATGTTACTGGAACTGGCGTAGCCAGTGGAAGTAGCGAAAACCGGAAGCTGCGTAGCAGCTGGAGGTAAGTAGTTCGCGAAGCGAACTGCGACGCGTTGATTTTACAGCGAACGCTAATAGGTTTGCGGAGCAAACCTGTTGCCGTAGTGAGCGGTCTTGCGAAGCAAGACGTAAAATTGACGCTGTGCCAGTTAAAACAAATTGGCAAGAAAAGGATTAGAGAAAAGCGCCAAAGAAATATATCAAAGTTTGCATTGTTTAGTTTTGAGTGTGCAATAAGCATACTTAAAAAGCATAATATCCGGTGGCAATAGCATTGAGGCTCCACCTGTTCCCATTCCGAACACAGAAGTTAAGCTCAATAGCGTCGATGGTACTTGATGGGCGACTGTCCGGGAGAGTAGAACGTTGCCGGATTTATGCAATATATTCTTCCATAGCTCAGTTGGCAGAGCATCTGACTGTTAATCAGAGGGTCACTGGTTCGAGCCCAGTTGGAAGAGCCAAATAGGAAGATACCCAAACAGGGTATCTTTTTATTTGACTCTTTGAAGGACTTGAAATGCAATCTATTATATTGATGTATGGAGGAAAATATACAGAAAGGCAAGTAGATATGCAAAAAGTTCTCATAGCAGTAGATATGCAAAAAGATTTTATAAACGGTTCCTTGGGTACAAGTGAAGCGGAAGCAATTGTTGACAATGTTGTAAATAAAATAAACGGCTTTGACGGAGATATAATTGCAACGCTGGACACTCATTTTGAAAATTACATGGAAACAAGTGAAGGAAAAAAGCTGCCGGTTCCGCATTGCATAAGGGGAACGGACGGATGGCGGCTTGACAGACGGGTGCAGGCCGCTCTTGACAAAAAGGGTTATCGCGCGGTTGAAAAGATAACCTTCGGTTCGGTTGATCTCCCAAAAATAATAGCTGAGAATTATGATATAAATGATCTTGAAATAGAACTGATAGGACTGTGTACGGATATCTGTGTAGTGTCAAACGCGCTGCTGCTAAAGGCAAGCTTTTCGGAGGTGCCTATTTTTGTTGATTCCTCCTGCTGCGCGGGTGTAACTCCCGATAAGCATAATGCGGCGCTTGAAACCATGAGGTCATGTCAGATTAATGTTTTTTAACTTATTTACAATGATATGGGGACAATTCCGAAAAGGGGTTGTCCTTTTTCATAGCAGCTTAAATTAAGTCAATAAATATTTATTGAAAAACGATAAATATTTATTGACTTTCCGCTTTTTATATGTTATACTGGAAATGAAAGGTGATGATAAATATGAAAGAGCTTAATAAAATCACAAAGCTGATTGTTGATGTGCTGTTTTATGCGGGTATAGGCTGTATCATAGCGGTACCGTTTACAGCAAGACACATCGGAGGGTATTACGGTTACAGTAAAACGGAAACGATAATTTTCACTGCTATGCTGTTTATATCGGGCATTGCGGCGGTATATATTCTCTTTGAGTTTAAACAGATGTTTAAAACTCTGGTGGGCGGAAATCCGTTTGTAACGGAAAATGTGAATTGTCTTAAAAGAATGGCTGCAGCATGTATAATAATTACAGCGGTTTATATAGTCAAATGCTTCACTATGTTTTCGTTTGCGACTGTGGTTATAGCCATTGTATTCGGAATAGGCAGCCTGTTTTGTATGGTGCTGAAGGATTTATTCAGACAGGCGGTGGAGTATAAGGAAGAAAATGATTGGACAGTGTGAGTTTGAAAAAATGCTCGTCGTATCTCGCGCGCCCGCGCTCACTTGAGTACCAACGTACACGGCGTTCGCGTGTGCGCACGACCTACTTAGAGCATTTGTTTCAAACTGATTTGAGAAAGAGGGTCAATATTATATATGCCAATAGTAGTAAATTTAGATGTAATGATGGCAAAGCGGAAAATCGGGCTTATGGAGCTTGCCGAAAAAATGCAGATTACTCCGGCAAATCTTTCTATTTTAAAGAATAACAAGGCGAAGGCAATACGCTTTACAACTCTGGAGCAGATTTGTAAAATACTTGATTGCCAGCCGGCGGATATATTGGAGTATAGAGAAGAATAGCAGCCGCTTTTTGGGAGATATTTATGTTAAAAAATGAGATCAAATCAAATATACATGTGTTTAGTATAGTAATATTTATGATATTATCGGCTGTAAACTGCACTGTAGCTAAAGGAATAGGCTATAGCTTTGTGCCTGCAAATTATCAGCTGTATTTTGTGGGAGTATTAATGCTGTTTATTGCATATGCTGTTGCTGCGATAGTATTAAGAAAACGGCAGACAAGAGAATCAAGGGTAATCGGAGCTTTGTCAATAGCATTTCTTCTGATATATTTTATATCGCTGATTTCGGTAACAGAAGTCACCAAAAAACATATCAGGAATCCGGATTTATTTTTCCTTGTTTTCTGCTGTATTATTTTTATAATATGGGCAGTAATATTTTATCAGTGCGTGAAAAATAAAATATATATAGGCATCGTGACGAGTTTGTTAAGTGTCTTAGCAATCTTCATGGGATTTTTTATATTTATAGCTGCCGTATTCGGCTCATTTGGAGCAGAGGAGACTATAGACAATCTGTATTCTCCTGATGGAACTTGTTAT
>JBJEIV010000184.1:0-2679 GCA_051877395.1 Candidatus Ornithomonoglobus sp. | reverse complement strand
GATGTCCTGTCGAGAATTGATGCCGCGTCCCGCGGACGGGGCGCTGAGCTGCAATCAACTGTGGAATACCAGCTGAACAAATGCTTAAAAGCCGTCGGCGGCAAAGGAATGAGAACAGTTATTGCCGCAAATACAACCATGGTAAGTCTGCTTATGGGCTATGACTGCTCAGGACTCGGAAGATACCCGTTTACCGCAGAAAATCTTGAAAGCATACATTGCGGTAATACGAGCATAGCGGGCGGAATAAGCGCCTTTGTGGGCGGCGATATAACAAGCGGTCTTTATATGTGCGGTTTCGATGAGAACGAGGAAATCAATCTGTTTGTTGACCTCGGAACAAACGGTGAAATGGCGATAGGCAACTGCCGCAGGATCCTATGCACCTCCACGGCTGCGGGACCGGCATTTGAGGGCGGCAGGATCAGCTGTGGTACAGGCTCGGTCGAGGGCGCGATCTGCGCGGTTTCGATCAAGGATAAGCATATTGAAACAATAGGAGGAAAAGAGCCCTGCGGAATATGCGGAACAGGAATCGTGGAGCTTGCGGCGGAGCTTGCCGAAAACGGATATATAGATAAAACAGGTCTTTATAACGAGGAATATGCCGCAGGATATGAGGTGGCAAAGGGTATTGTATTTACTCAGAAGGATGTACGCGAGCTACAGACGGCAAAAGCCGCGGTGCGCGCGGGCATTGAAATACTTCTTGAGGAATACGGCGCGGAGGAAGATAAAATACAAAATGTTTATATAGCCGGAGGCTTCGGAAAAAGGCTCAATATAGAAAAGGCTTGCAGAATAGGGCTTTTGCCGAAGCGGTTTATAGGGAGATATAAGGCGGTAGGAAACAGCTCTCTGGGAGGCTGTGTTAAGTTGCTTGAAAATAATGACGGATTTGAATGTATAGACAGAATAAGAAGCGTTTCAGAGGACTTTCCGTTAGCTGAGAGAAAAGGCTTTACGGAAAGCTTTATGAGATATATGGAATTTTGATGAGGAGGTTTTTATGTGGCGGATATAATAAAACAGGAGATCGGCGGTATTCTCGAATCCCTGCTTGATGATTACAAGGAGCATAAGTTCATTGATAAGACGGATATATTCAATCAGCCGGATAAACAGGTCATAATAGATATTCTGCATAAGGTTCAGGAAATCATATTTCCGGGATTCTTTAAGCCGGACACATATAAGACTTATACGGTAAGAAGCACAATTTCAATGTTGCTTGAGGATATTATGTATAACCTGAAAAAGCAGATAAATATTGTTCTGAAATATAATCCTGATTTTGCGCAGGCAAGCGCGGAGGAGCTCAGCGATGAATCAGAGAGAATAGTTGTAAAATTCTGCAAGACTATTCCTAAGGTAAGGGAATACATTGAAATGGATGTGCATGCTGGCTTTGCCGGCGATCCTGCCGCGTATAACAGAGAGGAAATTGTTGTTACCTATCCGGGCTTTTACGCGATATTTGTAAACAGAATAGCGCATGAGCTGCACAAGCTGAATGTGCCGCTTATTCCGCGTATTATGACCGAGCACGCGCACAGCCTTACCGGTATTGATATTCACCCCGGCGCGACGATCGGCAAGTACTTCTTTATAGACCACGGCACGGGCATTGTTATCGGCGAGACTACGGAGATCGGCGACAACGTTAAGATATATCAGGGCGTCACCCTCGGCGCGCTTTCCACAAGGGGCGGACAGAGGCTCCGAAACCAGAAGCGTCACCCGACAATAGAGGACAATGTAACGATCTATTCCGGCGCGTCAATTCTCGGCGGGGAAACCGTTATCGGCAAAAATGTAGTGATAGGCGGAAACGCGTTTATTACAAAGTCGGTACTTGAGGGCACAAAGGTAAGCGTAAAAAACCATGAGCTGAGCTATAATTATGACGGCAAAGCTCCGGTAGAGAATACTGACGAGGATGACGACACAAGTTGGTTTTATGTAATATAAGAAGGAACAGGAGAAAATAATATGAAAAAGTTTATAATAACATTATTGGCATTATCAACAATAACGGCATCAATGATACCGGCAATGGCAGATAATAATGAGCCTGCAGAGACGGTTAAGGATGCAGCTGTCGAAAAAACCGCTGAGCCTAAGGCAACCGATGAGGCTCAGAATGCAGCAGAGAGCGCTGATGGCACCCCAAAGCCTGATAATGAGGATGATCCACAAACGGATTTGAGCGGCGATGCTTATGACATAGGCGCGCCTCTGCTCAATGCGTCAATCAAGCAGGAAGGTGATTCATACGTTCTTACTCTTTCAACACTCGGAAGCTTTGTTATTTATTACACCGAGGACGGAAGCGCACCACTGCCCGGTGAGGCGAACACCTCAAAGTATACCGAGCCGGTAAAGCTGAGTACAGGTTCGGATAAGGACGGAGGTGTAGATCCGGCTGAACTGAGGATTGTTGTAGTTGATCCGGACGGCAGTATGGACGGTGCGGTAGCAAGCTCGTATTTTTCAAATATTGATAAGGAGCCGGTTGCCACTCCGGAGCCTGATAAATTCACTGCAAGCTTCTGGTCAGACGGAGGAAGCGCTGTTGAGACGCAGACCGTATATGTCGGTGAAAAGCTTACTGAGCCGGAGGATGTTCTGAAGAATGGTTATACATTTCAAGGATGGTTTAAGGATGAGCTGTTCACT
>JBJEIV010000183.1:0-2698 GCA_051877395.1 Candidatus Ornithomonoglobus sp. | reverse complement strand
CACCTAGGAGGTTCGTTTTTATACTATTTACACAACATTTTCCGCGCCGTCTATTCTTGGACTATTTTATGCTGTTAATCCAAGACTATGTCCGCACCCCCCGTCCCAAATCAAAAGGAGGCGATGTTTATGAATGTATGATTTTTTCACTTTTTTCTGTCTACTTTATTGACATTGATCCACTCTGACGATATACCGGCTTTTGATACATAACTTTATATGTAAATTTTATTTCTTCAAAAGCGAAAATCACGTGCATTTGAATTTATAATATCTTTAATATTCTGTTCTGCGATATTTCTTACCTTATCATTAGGTATTTTCAACAGCTCTTTTTCGATCAGTTTGTAACCAACATTTTTTGTGTTCTCCGAAGCATAATCAATCAGATATTCTGTAAGAGTCATCAAAGCATTGGGATGACAGCAATTCAAAATCTGTCCGTTCTTGCAAAGGCTCATAAAGCGGTCGCCGGTTCTGCCTTCGCGGTAGCATGCTGTACAGAAAGACGGTATATGACCGTTTTGCATCAGCCAGCGTACAACATCATCAAGAGAACGCTGATCTGAAACATCGAACTGCTCGGTATCATGAGGACGTTCTTCCTCCGTGTAACCGCCGACAGTAGTTCTTGAAGCCCCGCTTACCTGGGAAACGCCCAAACGAAGCAGCTTTGAGCGGACAGCTTCCGATTCTCTCGTAGAAATTATAATGCCTGTATAAGGAACTGCAAGACGAATACAGGCGGTTATCTTTGCAAAGATTTCATCTGAAATTGAGTTATCAAATGCTGCCGGATCAATGTCATCTGCGCGCTTAATTCGCGGTACGCTGATTGTATGCGGTCCCACACCGTGAGCCGCTTCCAAATGCTCAGCGTGCATAATCAATCCGACAAACTCGTATTTATAACGCTCCAGACCAAATAATACGCCGAGACCGACATCGTCAATACCGCCCTCCATTGCTCTGTCCATTGCTTCGGTATGATAGTTGTAATCATGCTTTGGTCCTGTTGGGTGCAGTTCCTGATAGCTTTTTTTGTGATAGGTTTCCTGAAACAGGATATATGTACCGATTCCGGCAGCCTTAAGTTTTTGATAGTTTTCAACAGTTGTTGCTGCTATATTGACATTTACACGGCGGATTGCACCGTTTTTGTGTTTTACACTGTAAATCGTCTTAATACATTCAAGGATATATTCTATTGGGTTATTTACAGGATCCTCACCTGCTTCGATTGCCAAACGCTTATGTCCCATGTTTTGAAGAGCTGCCACCTCATTATATACATCCTCCTGTGTTAGTTTTTTTCGGGGAATATGCTTATTTTTAAGATGATACGGGCAGTACACACAACCGTTTACACAGTAATTCGATAAATACAGCGGAGCAAAAATAACTATACGGTTGCCGTAAAAGGCAAGCTTTATTTCCTCCGCAATTTCATAAATTTTCTGTACCTTTTCAGGAATTTCACATGCCAGAAGTACAGCGGCTTCTCTATGCGTGAGCCCGCTGCAATTACAGCCATTGCCTGTTTTGCGCGGACGTGCTTTTTCAAGAATTTTGTCGATTAGTTCTATATTATTTTTGTTTTGTTCCGCATATAAAAGCGTTTTCTGGATTTCATCGTCATTGATGAATTCGTCTGCTTTCATTGACCTTGGGTTATAAATTGCCATAATAACTAAATCCTTTCTTTATTCATTGTTTGGAAAAATAGATAACCGTTCTCTCATTCCTTTCCTTTGGTTTTTAAGAAGCCTGTTCAAACTGACTGTTGTATAATTCGGCATAGAATCCGCCTTTGGCAAGCAGTGTATCATGGCTGCCGCTTTCGATGATGTCGCCGTCTTTCATCACAAGAATACAATCAGCATTTTTAATGGTTGAAAGACGATGTGCAATAACAAAGCTTGTGCGCCCCTGCGTCAGCATATCCATTGCCTTTTGAACCTGCAATTCAGTTCTTGTATCGACAGAGCTGGTTGCTTCGTCCAGAATAAGCAGCGGCGCGTCCTCAATCATGGCTCGCGCAATGGTGAAAAGCTGTTTCTGACCTGCAGAAAGGCTTACATTGTCGCCCAGCATAGTGTCGTATCTGTCCGAAAGCTGATCAATGAGGTCAATAAGTCCTACATCCCGACATACTTCATCCAGTTTTTTATCTGAAACCGACTCTTTGTTGTAAACCAAATTCTCTCGCACCGTTCCTTCAAACATCCAAGTGTCCTGCAAAACCATTCCGAACAAATCGTGCAGATTTTCACGTTTCAGACCGGCAATGGGTATGCCGTCAATGGAAATACTTCCGCTGTTTGTTTCATAAAAACGCATAAGCAGATTGACAATTGTGGTTTTTCCTGCGCCGGTAGGTCCTACAATGGCAATTTTTTGTCCTGCTTTTACCCTGCTGGAAAAATCGTGGATAATAATCTTATCCGGATTATAGCCAAACCTCACATGGTCGAACGATACATCGCCTTTGATTTTATTCAGCACAGCAGTTTTTTTGCTTTCATCCTCCATTTCTTCTTCATCAAGAAATTCAAATACACGTTCGCAGGCGGCAGCCATGCTTTGAACACTTTGCAATGCCTGAGATATGTTTTGCAGAGGATAGGTAAAATTGCGTATATAGAGCATGAATGCAACAATTACGCCAAAGGATATTTTACCCTGTGCCGCAAGCACC
>JBJEIV010000182.1:0-2702 GCA_051877395.1 Candidatus Ornithomonoglobus sp. | reverse complement strand
CGTGCCGTATGTTGTTTGTACATTGTCCTTTACAAGCTGTGTAAAATTGCACGAATACACCTCCGATTCATCTACCGCAAATACAACGCTTGGCAGTATTGCGAAAAGCATTGACGCTGCGGTTATAAAGCTGATGAGTTTCTTTGATTTCATAGTCTTTTCTTCCTTTCCCTGAATATAATCGTACTATCGTTTATAACAATTATACTACTAAAATTGGAATATTTATATTGCGTTTTAAGTAATTTAGTTTGCATTCTCTATCTTTTTATGTTATAATAAATTTGAGGTGTTTGATATGGATACGAAATATATTGCATACGGAAGTCACAGAATAGGAAACGATTATGACGGATATATGTATAACTTCAATACCACCGAAGGCTATAGCTTCAATTCGCATCTGCATAGCTGTTATGAGTTTATACATATCATATCGGGACAGCTTTTGTATACGGTCGAGGGTAAAGAATACGCTCTGTCTGACGGTGACATAATTATGACAAAGCCGGATGAGCTTCATTCGTTCAGTTTCCCGAAGCCCTGCGAGTATCAGCGAGAATTTTTACATATTTATCCGGGATTTCTCAAGGATTTTCCCGAAGTGTCTAAATCTCTGGACTCACGCAAATCGGGCTGTCTC
Source organism: Candidatus Ornithomonoglobus sp. (assembly GCA_051877395.1). Classification (GTDB taxonomy): domain Bacteria; phylum Bacillota; class Clostridia; order UBA1381; family UBA1381; genus Ornithomonoglobus. Next base: position 2,059 of record JBJEIV010000182.1, on the reverse strand, counting down.
AATCATCTTCCCGCAGAAAAGGTAAAAAAATACAAACTTGATAAAATTTTTGAGGAAATAAGAGAATACTGTGACACTCAGCTGCCGGAAACGGACTTGATGGTGCTTGCCTTGTCCGTACAGCTTATTTTAAAAATTAACCGCCTTCTTACCGATGACGCTCCCGAATATAAAAAAATTTCCGATAAAAAGGCAAACTCCATCTACGACTATATAGACTGGCATTTTGACGAGGATATATCGATAGAGGACATTGCAAGAGCAATGTGTATGTCCCAAACTTGCGCAAGCCGTTTGTTCAAGAAAAAAACAGGTATGACAATCAAGGAATATCTTAATATGCGACGAATAACTCATGCAAAAAATCTGATTATGGAAGGGCAAAAAGCCACACGGATTTTTGTGCAATGCGGCTTTAAGGACTACTCCACCTTTTATCGCGCATTTGTAAAATACATCGGTATGACACCCGATGAATTTAAGCATAGACACGATAATGACAAAAATGGGCAAAATGATAATGTGTTAAAATAAACAAATAACCGAAAATATTTTGCGCAACTTATAGGGGTACACAATTAACCGAAATCATTTAGGGGGTTGAGAATCATTTGACTTGCCTAAAAACAGCAAGAAAGTAAACTATATAGCATGCATTAAGCACTTCGTATTTTAATAGTACTTAATGCATGCGGTTAATGCCTCTTTTCACTAAGTTTTCTTCATTGCATTGACTATAGAAAACTTAGTGAAAAGCATATAATATTTTTCTACTAAAACGTCAAAAACCGCAGTATTACTGCAGTTTTTGCGTATATCAAAATTGTTGTACAAACGTGCTCGGATTAGGCTAAATGACATTTTTTATCAAAAATGCTTAATTTTTTCACTTTGTTATGCCGTTTTTCCATTCATAAATTAACACTCAAATTTTAATATAAAGTCCTTCTAAGTAAGCTAAAATGCTATTTTTGGAGGCGGGGTTCATTTTGATACGGCCTCTTCTGCTTTACAGCTTTATTCCGCCTAAATAATATACCTTTTCATAGCCGAGATAGTCAAGGCTTGTTTTCGCCTGAAGACTTCTCTTGCCCGTAGAGCAATATACTATGACGGGTTTTGTTTTATCCTTTAAAAAATCTCCCGCGACAGCGTGTATCTCTGTATAGGGAACATTTATCGCCCCATCAAGATGTTTTTCCCTGTATTCGGACGGAGATCGTACATCCGCAAGATACGCTCCCTCTGCCGTAAGCTCCGCTGCGGTATCCAACGAAATCTTATTAAGCGGCTTTTCCTTGTATTCTCCCGTATCATTCGGATTTATAACCGCCTTCGAGCTTTCGCTCTTTACTCTGTAAACTGCCGTTTCATGAGGTCTCAGCGTTACTGTGATTATATGTCTGCACGCCTCATCACGGTGATTGCATAAATCCCTTATGCTCATTATTTCACCCGTCAGTCCCGCTTCCCGCAGCTCAAGGCTCATCTCAAGCCAGCCTTCGCTGCGGTTAAGGAAGGCTATCGCCTTTTCGTTTGAATTTTTTCGTCCTAAATCCTTTATCCAGATTTCCCCTAAAATATCTCCGTTGCGGGAGCGCGCTGTTTTTATAACAAAGGCCTGAAGGCAGGCGCTGTCCTGATTTACGGCAATAAGCTCTCTGTTTTTAAGAATTTCAAGCGTGACATCGTTTATTTTTGTCAGGTCACAGCCGATCATAAGAGGAGTTGACATCATACACCACATAGCAAAATGAGTTTTCTCATCCTCAATACTCATGCCGTTTCCAAGCTGCATCATGTCAAGATCGTTGACATGACCCGGCGAGCAGTAGCGCGCCAGAGGTTTTATTACGTCAAGCTGATGCAGCACCGATCCAAATTCCGGCGCAATATCCGCGCCCGTTCTCCAGGAGTCCGCAAGCTCAGCCGCCCATCCTCCCGGGAACTGCCAGCGGCAGATGTTGTATACTATGCAGCGTCCTGTTCTCTCCCTTATCTCGTCAATAATTCTGCCTATCTTTGTATACTGCTCCCTTTCGTCAAGTCCGAGCCGCAG
>JBJEIV010000181.1:0-13903 GCA_051877395.1 Candidatus Ornithomonoglobus sp. | reverse complement strand
TAAGAACAAGCCGTATTGTTTCTACTCCCTGATCCTCCAGCTCCGTTATTACTCTGTCCGCGTCACGAAGCGAGGATGTTTCCGGCATTGCTGCAATTATGCCTTCATCGGCATATTTTGCGGCGAACATAAAACCGTCTCCCATACCTGCCGGCGCGTCTGCCAGAACAAATTCAAATCTGTTCTTCAGGCTGTTCCATAGCTCGGCTGTTTTTTCCTCATCAAAATCCGTTGTAGGTACCGACTGCGGGGCCGGAACAAAATACAGATTTTCAAGCTCAGGACTTTTTACCAGAATTGCGTCAAGGTCTGCGCTGCCGTTTATGTAATCGGAATAATCATAAACTATACTGCTTTCCATTCCCAGCGCTATATCAAGATTACGAAAGCCGGCGTCCGCGTCTACCACGGCCGTCAGATGTCCCATATCAGCCAGCATTGCTCCGATATGCGAGGTTATGGTTGTTTTCCCCGTGCCGCCCTTGCCGGATGCAATGATTACTATTTTGCCCATATATTGCCTCCAAAAATGCTACACTATTATTATAACATATTTTTTGAATTTGTAAATGTTTTAATCGTAAAATTATCGACTTCAATTTTGTTGTTTTTCCACAATGCCACCGCTGATCTTCCGGTTTCTTCCGTGTTTTTATCCTGAATATGCTCTGTTTCTTTCCTTTTTCTGAATCTGCCGAAAATACCTTTTTTCTCGTCCTCGTCATCATATACTTCAATTGCCTCATCGTCATCAATGTAAGTATATGCCTCGTAATTTCCCGCTATAGCAAGCTTTTCCGGCTTCATGTCCATTGCGAATATATATGAGCCGTTATGTCCGTTACAGCCGGCATGGGCGGCTCCGTAAAGTCCTCCTATGACAAGTATGTTGCCCACCGCTATAAGCTCCGAGCCAGGCTCCGCTTCACCCAGCAGGATAAGGTGTCCGTCCGAACGTATCGTCACACCTTCATGCACATAGCCCTGATACAATCTCGCCCGGTTTGAACGGAACAGCGAAAGAAATTCCTCTTCCTCCGGCGGCTTCTTTTCATCGTTTTTCTCTGTTTTTTCGTTTTTCTCCGGCTGCGTGTCATGAGCTATTACGCTTTCTGCCGGATGCTTTCCTCCCGGTATTCCGTAGCGCTCCTTATATTCCACGATCCAGTCCGCCGCATGCTCCGCCTTTGTTTCTTCCGAGTTAAAATCTATTTTTCCGAGGGGAAGAAGCTTTTTTATAAGCTCCTCCAGTCTCATTTTTTCTCCGCCCGTAAGGCTTCTGCCGCAAAAACGTATAAGGCAGTTCCCGCCGCCGAAAAAAGCCTTGCTTTCGAGAATTCTTTTCTCCAGAACATCGAGAAGCTCATACATAGGCGCAGACGCGTCGAGTATTATCCTCACGCCGTCACCCATACCCTTGAACTTGACAATCTCGTTTTCCATTGGCGTACCTCCTCTTTAGTAAAAAGCTCAGCGGAGACCGAACTCCGCCGACGGATTCGCGGCAGGCTCTGCAGCCTGTCCGGCCGCGTCTGCAGAAGTGTTGTCAAAGAAGTATTTATCAAAAATATCTCTTGCTACCTGTCCGGCATTTGCGCCCCGCACACCGTGCTCAAGAACCACCGCGACGGCAATCTGCGGATCATCATACGGAGCGAACGCCATAAATATAGCGTTGTTTGAGCCGGTTCCGAGCTGAGCCGTACCTGTCTTACCGCCGACCTGGATAGGATAGCCCTCAAAGATCGAGCTGGCGCTTCCTTCGTCTACAACCTTCTTCATACCCTCGTGTACCTTTGCAAGCGCCTCCGGCGAAATATCGGTCTGCTCCTCGATCTGAGGCTCAAACTTTTCAACAAGTGAACCGTCAACCGATGAACGGATACTGCTTATAAGATTCACCTTATACCTTGTTCCGCCGTTTGCGATAGTCGCGCAATAGTTTGCGATCTGGACAGGTGTAAACAGGCTGTATGACTGACCGATTGCAGCCTGCAGCGTATCGCCGCCGAACCATTCACGGTCAACCGCATTCGAAACGACCTGAGCTTTATATTCAGGACTTGCCATATGTCCCGACGCTTCCTCGGGAAGCTCTATATTTGTGTATTCGCCAAGACCGAATTTCTTTGCATATTCATCAAGCGTGTCTATTCCGAGACGTCTTCCCAGCTCATAGAAAAATACGTTACATGAATTTTCCAACGCCAGCGAAACATCCTGCCATCCGTGGGTCGTATGTGATTCCGACCATATCCAACAGGTCGGCTGATAGTCCTCATAGAAGGTGTAAACACCGGTATCCTCGATCTGCTCCCAAAGCCCCAGATTTCCCGTCTGTATTCCGGCAATAGCCGTCAAAGGCTTAAAGGTGGAACCCGGGCTGTACAGACCGCATACCGCGCGGTTTATCATCGGATTTGACTTGTTTTCAACAAGGCTTTGATAATCCTCATAGAAGCGTGACATATCATATGTCGGATATGATGCCATCGCGAGCGTGTCGCCTGTATTTACGTCGAGCACCACGGCAGCGCCCGCGTTACAGTCGTTTCCTATTGACTTTATTGTCTTTTCCAGAGATGCCTCAACCGTCTCCTGGAGGTCTGAATCGATTGTAAGCATTATATAATTGCCCGGTATAGGATCAATGTTTTCTCCCAGCTCAACCTCGTCACCGTCAATTTTCGTGGTAGTTCCGGTTGTGCCGTCAACACCTCTCAGATAGCTTTCAGCCCAGCGCTCAACGCCCTGCTTGCCTATAATATCGTTCATACCGTAGCCCTTGTCGGAATTTGCGGCATATTCCTCAGCCGATATTTTTCCGACTCTTCCAAGAATATGCGTCGCAAAGCCCGGCCTTGTATAGGTTCTGACATAATCCTCAGTTACCGACACGCCCGGCAGAGAATCCTGGAGCTCCTTTATCTGTGTTACAGCGTCAACATTAACGTCCTCCGCGATCGTAACCGGATTTATTGTTGATATCTCTTTAAGATCAGCCTCATAGCGTATTCCGATCATACATCTTGTATGCGCAAGATTTACATCATGTTCTACACCGAATATTTCAGCATACGCAGCCATGACCTGATCCGCGGTCATGCCCTCATAAAGATATTTTCCCGTGTATTTATTTCCGGCAAACCATTCCGCCATTTCGTCATCTGATCTTCCGTCTCCATTTTCATCCTCAAATACAAATTCATACGGAGCCTCCGCCGATACCGGCAGATTGTCGATCGCCTTATTTCCGGTTGTGTACAGAATTTCAACAACCTTGCTTATTATATTGTTAAGCTCCTCATCTCCGCCTGTGGTCTTCTGAAGCACAACAGAATAGCCTGTCTTATTCGTGACAAGCACATTACCGTAACGGTCCATTATATCGCCTCTTGCAGCTTTATTTACAACGCTTGTCGTAAGTCTTGACGACGCTCTTTTAAGATATGTGTCTCCGTTCACGATCTGAAGATCAAAGAGCTTTACAACCACTGCCAAAAGCATAACTGCCCCTACTATTCTCAATATTAAAAAACGAAATCTGCTGTCGGGCATTTATCCTCAATTCCTTTCTTCTGTTGTAATGCTGTTAACCGATTATAAGCGAATTGCTCTTGCGTCGGAATAATGTGCGTCTTACCAACGGATACATTATACATTCGCCTATAACGGCATAAGCCGTATACGGCAGAATGTTTTCCAGTATACATTTTATACTCATTGTAATATGACCGGCAAAATATTCAACAACGCCTATAACAAACGCCGCCGCGGCCGTTATAAAAAATGTTTTTATAAATCCCGGAATATATCTCAATACGCTGTTCGCTTCATGCGCAAGAAGTCCGGCGCATACAACGCCGAGAAGCGCGGCAGGGAAAAGATGTCCCACGCCCGAAGCGTCTATAACACCGCACACAAGCAATACTGCTCCGCTTACAAATATATCCCGCTCACAAAAAGCAAAAATAACGGAAAATGCCAGAAGGAGGTCGGGCATTGTTCCGAATACACCAAGACATCTGCCAAAAACAGTCTGCACTACCGTTATGCATATAATCCACAAAACAATTTTAACTATTCTCATAAATCAATATTCACCGTTTATAACCAAAACTTCACTCAGCTTGTCAAAATCAACCGCCGGATTAATTACCGCGTAATTAAGAGCGCCGGTGCTGTCGGCGGAAATACTCATTACTGTACCTACAACAAACCCGGCAGGGAAAATTCCGCCTGTTCCCGAGGTTTCAACAATATCGCCAACAATAAGCGGCGTGTTTCTGTCCAGGAAGGAAAGCTTGCACTGCGCGCTGCCGATAAGCTCGTCATCGCCCTCTACCAGACCGCTTCCCTCTGTTCGTGATACCTTGATCCCCACAGCCGACTCGCTGTCAAGAATTGTTCTTACGATCGAATAATTAGGTCCCACAGATGTTATTCTTCCCACAACTCCGTCCTCTGTGAGAACCGCGTTCCCTACCGCAAGACCGCTGAGCGAGCCTTTGTTAATTTCCACCAGCTCATACCAGTTATTGCCCGAGTACGAAATGACACGCGCGGCAACCGTTGAGTATTCAACCATAGAATTTTTAAGATCAAGCAGCTCCTGAAGGTTTTCATTCTCCTCACGATAAGCGCTTACATCCTTGAGCATCATCTTCAGTTCATTGTTCTCCGCAACAAGCCTTGCATTATCTTCCTTATAGGCGCGCATATCCCAGATGAAATCGCGGAAATTTGCCACTGATGAGGCAATGTATGAAAATCCTGTTTTAACAGGCGCCGCAATCGTATTGACCACGGTACTTACCGGATTATAACCCGTAAAGTGCTCCAGCCCGAAGCCTGCCGCGGCTAAGAGAACTGCAATTATAAGTATTACGCGCCACTTCTTTGAAAAAAATTTCATTCGCTATTCTACCCTCTGTATCTGAAAAGTTTATCTCATTCTGTGCCTTGCCAAACGCTCCTTGATCGTATCAAGCGCCATACCGGTTCCTATTGCAACACAGTCCAGCGGATACTCCGCTACAAATGTCGGTATCTTTGTTGTCTCGGCAATGAGCTTATCCAGCCCTTTAAGCATCGCGCCGCCTCCTGTGAGAGTTATGCCTCTGTCCATAACATCAGCAGCAAGCTCCGGCGGAGTATGCTCCAATGTCATCTTTATTGCCTCTATCATTTCTTCTATGTTTTCCGAAATTGCTTCTCTTATCTGGCTTTCGCGCAGCTGAACGGTCCTCGGAAGCCCTGTTGACACATCGCGTCCGCGGACATCATACATGCACTCCTCGTCATCCTCATGCGCGGAGCCGATATTGATCTTTATCTCCTCCGCCATTTTGTCGCCCACATTTATTCCGACATTCTTTTTAAGATAGTTTACTATGGCGCTGTCAAGAGCGTCTCCGGCAATTCTTATTGAACGTGATGATACAACGCCTCCGAGTGACACAACGGCAACCTCCGTTGTACCGCCGCCGATATCCACTACCATGCTTCCTGTCGCTTCATCCACCGGAAGTCCCGCGCCCATAGCTGCCGCCATCGGCTCCTCAATGAGAGCGACCTCCTTTGCGCCCGCCTGCATAACGGCCTCTTCAACGGCGCGTCTTTCCACCTCTGTAATTCCTGACGGTATGCAGACGATCATTCTCGGCTTCATGATCGCCGAAACCCTTGCCTGTTTTATAAAATGCTTTATCATCGACTGAGTTATATCAAAATCCGCGATAACTCCGTCCTTCATCGGTCTTATTGCAATTATATTCTCAGGTGTGCGGCCTATCATTTCGTTGGCTTCATTTCCGACCGCTACAACCTTGCCAGTATAACGGTCTATCGCAACAACCGACGGCTCGCGCACCACTATTCCTCTTCCCTTAACATAAATCAACGTATTGGCTGTGCCAAGATCAATGGCAACATCCTTCGATAAAAATCCCATTCTAATCCTCCACTTCACTCTTTGCGCCGGTTCTGTACCTGGCAGCATTGCCGGCATCTTTTATCCTGTTATTACATTAGTTTGAATTCAAAATCCTGTTCGAGTATATCGGATAAAGCGCTTACAGGCAGACCGACAATATTGAAGTAATCTCCGTTGATACGGTCCACAAGCATAGCCCCAAGACCCTGTATTCCGTAGGCTCCCGCTTTATCCATAGGCTCCCCCGAATTTATATACCTTTTTATTTTATCCTCCGAAAGCTCTTTGAATGTCACATCGGTACATACTGCCTTGCATACCGTATATGCGTCGCTCAGTCTGAGAACGCAAAAGCCTGTATATACCTGATGCGTCCTTCCCGACAAATCCGACAGCATTTTTTCCGCCTCCGCGGCATCTGTCGGTTTCCCTAAAATCTCACCGTTGTTCACTACAACAGTGTCCGCCGAAATAACAACCGCGTCCTTATTATCCATAATCTTTTTTGCGGTTGACGCTGCCTTGAGCAGCGCAAGCTCCTGAACATATATTCGGGGAGGCACATCACGATCAACCGACTCTTCATCCGCCTCCGAAACTACCACCTTAAAATCAAGTCCCATATTCGAAAGCAGCTCACTGCGTCTTGGTGAAGCCGATGCAAGTATTATTTCCGACATTATTTTTACCTCCCGATGTCACATTACACCGCGTTTGAGATGGCCTCTGGTGAACGTGTTGCTTTCCATAGGCTCTGTCCTTTCACCGTTAAGCGCTTTGCGGTATACATCTATTATTTTACCACATTGTTCAGATTTTTCAACAGTAAAATTCAATCTGATGCAACTAATTTTCGATTTTTCTATACTTTCTATAATATCCGCCGTAAAAACCGGCTTTGAGTTGAGCAGAATTGCGCGGCACCCGTCACCGCACATCACATTAAACTCCATATTTTTTCTGTCCCTTATAGAATAAACCTGTTTTCCGCGCTGGCAGTGTCCCATCGCTTTTATGGGGCAATTTTTCATTATCATAAGCGGAAGATATCCGTAGCCTATAATTTCGGCTTCAATGTCCTCAAGATGCTCTGTCAGCTCCGCGATTTCATGAAGATTAAGCTCCGGCGACAATGTCACGCATTTCAGATTTCCGAACTGCGCCGCCGTAAGGGAGTTGAATATATTAAGCCTGAAATCACCGTACCGCGCTTTCTCTTTGTAATAGCGCATTGCGGCGGGGGAGGAAACCGAAACCGCCTCGGTTTTCGGATTTTCCGGTCGGAATATGTCAACTGTTTTTGTCACTATCTCGGTATCGCCCGCATATTTTAAAAGCTCTGCCGCCGCCATTTCCGGCGCATAGATACGTTTAACTCCGCCGGTTTTAAGAACCGCCATACCCTGCTGCGCGGTCCTTACCTCCGCGCTGAGATAAATCCCGCAAGGGCTCACACCGCTTCCGTATACAGGCTCAATATCAAGCGCGCGCTTTTCAGGGCGCTCCGCCCGCGCCCTCATCAGCTCGTCACATACGCGTCTGCGCACCTCGTTTATATCCTTAACGGGAATTGTTATCCCGTCTCCGACCTCCGCGTTTATATCCTCTGCGCAAAATATCGAAGCGCCGAGCTTTGAGAGCTGTTCACTCAGCCTTTCAGCCGTAAGCGGACGGTTCAGCGCCTTTTCCGCCGCGGCTTCTCCCTCACAGGATACGCAATGCCCTTCCGTATCATATGCCGTTACCCGCAGTACATCTCCCGCGACAAGCGAGGCAAACATACTTATAGGTATACGTCTTACCGTTTTTCCCGCGGCTCTTTCCTTTGCGTCGGCTGTGTAGGTGCTGCCGGAATTATTCGCCGGATTTTCGTGTGACATCATAGCCTTGCCTAATTTATCCGTGAAATATCCGTCTGTAAAGCCCGAACGGGAAAACGCGTTTTTCAGCTCCGCCATATCCTCAGCCGATACTCTGACCGTATTATCCAGATATCTCCTGTATACTCCTGTAACAGCGCTTACATACTCAGGACTCTTAAGCCTGCCCTCAATTTTGAGCGACGCAACTCCTATGCGTTTAAGCTCCCTGAGATGCTCTATAAGAGCCATATCCTTAGGGCTTAGAGCATATGCGCTATCACAGCTCACGCCGTTTTCCATGAGCTCATAACTCAGTCTGCACGGCTGCGCGCAGCGTCCGCGGTTGCCGCTTCTTCCTCCGAGAATACTCGACATAAGACACTGCCCCGAATAGCACATACATATCGCGCCGTGGACAAACACCTCAATTTCAGCCTTTGCCCCTTTTACGATCTCTTCGATTTCATCCATTGACAGCTCACGCGCCAGAACAACACGGTCAAAGCCGCGCTCTTCAAGATATCTGACCCCTTCAAGGGAGGTAACTGTCATCTGTGTGCTCGCATGAAGCTCAATATCGGGCAGTATCCTTCTCAGATGCGCCGCCAGTCCTATATCCTGTATAATTATAGCATCCACACCGCAGCGGTTTATGCTTTTTGCCGTTTCAATCGCCGCCGGGAGCTCCGATTCCTTTATGAGAGTATTGAGCGCGCAATGCACCTTGACATTATAGGCATGACAGTATTCCACCGCCGATTTCAGCTCGTCACAGTCAAAATTATCCGCTCCGGCTCTGGCGGAAAAGCTTCCCGCGCCGAGATAAACCGCATCGGCGCCGGACTGCACCGCCGCTTTAAGCTGCGCAAATCCGCCGGCAGGAGCGAGAAGCTCCAATTTATCATTCATTATTTTTCTTCCAGCATATCAAGCAGCTCTTTTTCACGGATCGCAAATTCGCTGCGCTGCTTTTTCAGCTGGTTTTCCTTGATTTTGATCTGACCCTCGAGGAACTTGACTTTTTCCTCAGTCTCATCAAGAACCTTCTTTGTTATATTCAGCTCTTCCTCAACCTCTGCGGCCTTCCTGCTGCTTTCCTGCTCCGCCTTCTTCATATTGTGAATTTCAGATTCGAGCTTCTTGTTTTCGGTGAGCAGCTCTGAAAGCTTTTCCGTGGGCTCACTGTTGTCAAGAAGCTTGAAATACTCGTCACATATATTGAGCGCCGCAAGAACAACAGGCTTTTCGCCTGTAACATGCTGGCCATCTCTGATCACAAGATTTACCTTTTCATTTACATAATCGCAAAGCTTTGTAAGATACTCTGTATCCTCGTTTGCAACAACCGTGTAAACGCGTGAATTTATCGTTATGTTTATTCTGTTTGCCATTTTCGTTATTCCTTTCATATTATTTATCATCAGCTATTATACTTGTATCCCTTGCAATATATCCCTTCAGATTAAAGCTCCCGAACTTATCAACGCGCTTTCCGTCCATATAGAACTGTACACGGCTGATCGTATTCAGCTCCGTAAGAGAATTTACTATAGAATATATAACCTGTTTTTCGTGATTGCTGTCGCCGGCATTCTCTTTGAGAAAGCTTGACCTGAAGCTGAGATAGCATATATTATCCTCAACATCAACCGACATGAGGACAGTGCTTTTTGAAAGGACCGCCTGCATTGTCTTATCATCAGGTCCCTTTATAAGCTCGTTTATAATATACTGCTCAATCGGCTGCTGATCGGTAATCTTTATTGTTCTCGTTTCCTTGACAAGCTGCGTGCTTGATCGGTCACCGAAATACAGCACAACCTCCCGCATTTCGCTCTGATATTCCTCTGTTTCAAGATTTATATCCGACGCCGTGATAAATCCGAGCTGATTTCCGTCCCGATCCGAAATACACGCGCCGTTGATAGTCACCATAACATTTGTTACAATTCCCGTTGAGCAGAGGGATTTTGTAACAGCATACACGCTCAGCACATTCTTTGACGGATCCTCCGACAAAAAATCCGTAGAAAAATCTACTATTACTCCATACTCATCGGTAAATTCAATTCGCTGCAGCTTTGTGGCTCTCGGCATTATTCTGCCGTGCTTTGATGCGGACGGACCTTTTCGCAGCTTTTCTATCACAGTCCTGGCAAGATCGGCATCATCCTTATATCTCAGCTCGCACGGCTCCGCAATTATGCTCGTTCCGTCCTCGTTCATAAAATAGAGATCGGCAGCCGCGCTCTCAGAAACGATCCCGGTATTTATAAACAGCAATATCGCTATTCCGGCTATGAGTATTACCAAAGCCGCTGCCGATGCGGCTATGTATTTCTTTTTCATACCTCACCTCCCGGACGTTTAGGCAGACGTATTCTGAACACGCTTCCGCCCATCGGAGCATCCGTAACATCTACCGTTCCTCCGTGAAGCAGGACAGCCTCCTTTGAAATTGCAAGTCCCAGACCTGTACCGCCGGTATCACGCGCGCGCGAATCGTCAAGACGGTAGAAACGGTCAAATATCTTTGTCTTTTCACCGTCCGGTATTCCGGGGCCGTTATCCTCAACCTCAATCACGCATGTTCCGTCAGCCTCCATAACCCTTACGGCTACCTTTCCGCCCGCCGGAGTATATTTTATCGCATTATCTACTATATTGTATATCGCCTCATATATCTTGTCATAATCCGCTATTATAATAAGCTTTTCCAGCCCGCCGGTATTCAGTACGGGAATAATATCCTTCTCAATTGAGAGCTTGGTAAGACTTCGTACAACTCCGCCGCAGAGTGAGCATATGTCAACATCACTGCAGCTTCGGTTCTTACCGGCGTCAAGCCGGCTGAGAGTAAGAAGTCTGTTTATAAGCCTTGTCAGTCTGTCAATCTCCTCAGACATGTCTCCGAGAAATTCACGGACTGTTTCCATATCAGGATTGCCTGCCTCAACAAGAGTATCGCAGAGCAGCTTGATTCCCGCCATCGGCGTTTTTAACTCATGCGACACGTCGGAAACGAAATTCTTTCGCTTTTCATCCAGCTCATTAAGCTCGTCGCACATGTAGTTGAGCGCCCTGCCCATCTGCGCAATTTCGTCCATACCCTTTACAGAAGCCCTCCGGCTGAAATCTCCCTTTGAAATAGCCTTCGCTACCTCGGTAAACTCAGAGAACGGCTGCGTTATAATATAGCTTATACCTATGCTCAGTATTCCAAGCACAAATACTATCATCACACAGAACACAATAAGGCTGGTTTTTATTGCGCCTATCGTATCGCTTATTGAGGAAACATTTTCGGCAAGGTATACACCGCCGATTATCTCCTCGCCGTTTTCTACCGGCACGGCAACAGTAGCGGTCTTTCCGCTGTCGGAATCAAACATTGAATCGGTCTGCTCACCGTCCAATGCACGCTTGAGCACACTGCGCATAAACACCTTGCCTGTCATATCCGCTTCACTGTTTGTGTCATAAAGCACCGTATATGAATTATTGGTTATAACTCCGCGTATATTCGTTCCTGCCAGCGACCTTGTTATTATATCCTCGAATCGCAGAAAAAGAAGATTTTCTTCATCCGAATCCCATACCTCAGAAGCTGTCTGCGAAATTATATTCGCCTTTGCGTAAAGCTTGTTTGTTTCCTCCGAATAGAGGTTTTCGGAAAGAATACCCGTTATATACGCGCTCATCAGGATGAGTGTGATAAGTGTTACGGCTATATATGTTGAAAGCATAATAAATCGTATTGTGTGCGTGGCATCATACGCCTTTTTTATGATCCTGCCGAACGGAGGCTTTTCAAACAAGCGCTCCAGGGTATTAGTTTTCTTTGTAGTAATAACCCACACCCCACTTTGTCTTAAGATATTTCGGCTCTGCCGGGTTGTCCTCGATCTTTTCTCTGAGACGTCTCATATGAACGTCAATTGTTCTCTCTTCACTCGGGTACCCTATACCCCATAGAATGTCCAGAAGGCTCTCTCTTGTATATACCTTGTCAGGATTTTTCAAAAACAGCTCGAGAAGGTCAAACTCCTTGCTTGTCAGCTCCACAACACGCTCTCCGACCATTGCGCGTCTGAAATTATAGTCGAGCGTAATATTTCCCGAAACCATAAGCTTGCTGCTGTCGCCCTTGGGCGCCGGATTTATACGGCGTAAAATAGCCTTTATGCGCGCTGTTACCTCACGGATATTAAACGGCTTTGTTATATAGTCATCTGCTCCGTATTCAAGTCCGAGGATCTTATCTATATCCTCGCTCTTCGCCGTGAGCATAATGATCGGAACATTCGAAAATCCCCGAATTTCACGGCAGACGGTGAAGCCGTCAACCTTCGGCAGCATCAGATCCAGCAGGATCAGGTCTATGCTTTCGTCGTGGGCAAGCCGTATCGCTTCCTCGCCGTCAAATGCCGTTACAACCTGATAACCGTCCTGTTCAAGGTTAAATTTTATGCCCTTAACCAAAAGCTTTTCATCATCTACAACCAAAATTTTCATCAGAAAATCTCCTCCGGTTTTATATTTCAGCCGATAGGCTAAACTCCCATTTCATTATACCAATAACCCGGAAAAATTTCTATACCTTTTTAAAAAAAAGTGCAATTTTTTTATTAATTTTTTTTATTACTATTGAAATTTTCTGTCGCTTTTTGTATAATATAAAGGTATATAATGAAAATACTTATCTTTATCTATTACTTACTATATTTGGAGGAGAATATTTATGCCATATATAAAAAAGCTAACGGCGCTGTTTGCCGCGGCAGTTATAGCCTTGGGTTCGGCAGCGGCGGTTTTTGCGGAGCCTGACAATACAGCCCCGGATAACAGCGGCATTGCGGAAGTACAAAACGACGCGGCACAAGGAGACGAAGCAGCCGCAGATAATGATGCCCTCGCCAACAGCTCATATACCGAAAACGGCGATACAATATATATGGAGGATCCGGGCTTTACAGCGCCCGAAACCTCCCGCGCCGGCGCGGCGCTGCTTATGGACCTGAACACAGGCAGATTGATTTACGGTAAAAATGTAAATCAGCAGATGTACCCCGCAAGTCTTACAAAAATGATGACGGGAATACTCGCGCTCGAAAGCGGCAGAATGGAGGAGAGCACGGTCGCAACCTACGAGGCTCTTCAGTCTATCACTCTAGAGGATTCTCATATGGGCATTCTGATAGGTGAGGAGCTTACAATGACAGACCTCGTAAACGGTATGCTCATCTACAGCGCAAACGATGCCTCCAACGTCATTGCGGTCCATCTCGCCGGCTCAATCGACGCCTTCGTGGAAATGATGAACGCAAAGGCGCAGGAGCTTGGAATGACCTCCACTCATTTTGTCAACCCCTGCGGCGTGCATGATGATAACCATTATACCACCGCTCAGGATCTTGCAATTCTCGCCAAGTATTGTATGCAGAACGAGAGCTTCCGCGAAATTGTAAAAAAACCAAGCTATCATATTGACCCGACAAATAAATACTCGCAGAACCGCGATCTTTCGAGTACAAATCTGTTCCTCAGTACGGCGCGTTCGGATGCCTATCTGTACAAGCCATGCACAGGAATCAAAACAGGCACGACAGACGCGGCAGGTCACTGTCTTGTCGCATCAGCGTCATATAACGACATGAACCTTCTCACTGTTGTTCTGAAATGCGATGATACCGACGTTAAGCAAGGCGCTTATTCATATATCGTAACAAGGAACCTGTTCGACTTCGGATTCAGCAACTACTGTTCAAGCGTGCTTGCCGCTCCGGGAAATATCGTTGCGGATTCCAAGGTAAAAGAAGCAAAAAATGACAAACGCGTAACGCTTACGGTCGATACGGATGTCAACGCGCTTGTTCCCGCCTCTAACGATGATATCGCATCGGAGGTTGAAACCGTTGTAAATCTTGATGCCGCTCCCGTTGCGCCGATAGCAAAGGGTGATGTTCTCGGTACAGTAACATATATGTACCGCGGCACGGAGCTTGGCAGAGCAAATCTTGTGGCGGCAAATGATGTTGAACAGAACATTTTCCTTCATTACCTCTATAAGATTATAAACATTATCACAAAACCGCTGGTATTTATC
>JBJEIV010000180.1:0-2708 GCA_051877395.1 Candidatus Ornithomonoglobus sp. | reverse complement strand
CACAAAGCAAAGCATCAAGACCATATCCGCATATGCCAACGACAGATTCGGCAGGCTTGGCGGAATGGCGCAGCAATATCTGTTCTTTTACGCCCGCGAGCTTAAAATAGGCACAGCTAAGGAGCAGTGACATGGATATTCCGGATAAAACCTTTGTTCTGCACATATGTCCCGAGTGCTTCGGCACCGCGGTCGATGATATGAATATATTTGAGCTTTCCGGCAACGCGGGAAAGGAATTTCACTGCAGGACAGGCTTGTGCAGCGCGGTAACGTCAGGCATCGAAAAAACCGCGCCCTGCCAATACCGTATATCAGCGGGATGTATATACTGCGGCAGCACGCACCGGCGTAATTTCAGGGTCGGGGAGCTGTGGAACGCCGTATACGGTGAGATCCAATGTCCTATCACCCGCCGCGGGATCTTCTTCTTCGGAACGGATAAGGAAAAGCTTAACCGTCACGCCGCAGATACAATTATGAGTCTGAGACAGCTTATCGGCAGTACAGACCAGCAGTCTGATCCGGTACTGCTTGAAATGACAGCGCATATCGAAAGAATTACAGCTGACGGCGAGCTGAAATGCGCGAACGGCTGTGACAAGACACAGCTTACAATGAAATTAAAGAAGAATAATCTTATTATCATGTGCCGCAAATGCAAAAACGCGGTTACATTTGAGATTAACAGAGATAATCTGATCAGGCTTATGAACGCGCAAAAAATTGTTCTTACATAAGTACCTGACTTATTATAACATAAATACGATATTTATTTAAGGAGGAAATATATTATGTTAGTTTCAGCAACAGAAATGTTACAGAAAGCGGTTGAAGGTCACTATGCTGTAGGTCAGTTCAACATCAATAACCTGGAGTGGACAAAGGCAGTGCTTCTCACCGCGCAGGAAAACAACTCACCTGTTATCCTTGGTGTTTCGGAAGGCGCCGGTAAGTACATGACAGGCTTTGAGACTGTCGCAGCTATGGTAAAGGCAATGATCAACTCACTCGGAATCACTGTTCCGGTTGCGCTTCACCTTGACCACGGCACATATGAGGGCTGCTACAAGTGTGTTAAGGCAGGCTTCTCATCGATCATGTTCGACGGTTCACATCTTCCGATCGAGGAAAACATCGCAAAGACAACAGAGCTTGTTCACGTTGCCCATAACATGGGTATGTCAATTGAGGCTGAAGTCGGCTCAATCGGCGGCGAAGAGGACGGCGTTGTGGGCGCAGGCGAAATTGCCGACCCGAATGAATGTAAGATGATCGCGGACCTCGGCGTAGACTTTTTGGCAGCAGGTATCGGAAACATCCACGGCAAGTATCCCGAGAACTGGAAGGGACTTGATTTTGATGCTCTCGCAGCTACAAAGGCTCTCATCGGTGATCTCCCGCTCGTTCTTCACGGCGGTACAGGTATCCCGTCAGACATGATACAGAAGGCTATTTCACTCGGCGTTGCAAAGATCAACGTAAATACAGAGTGTCAGCTTTACTTCCAGGAAGCTACAAGAAAGTACATTGAAGAGGGCAAGGACCTTGTCGGCAAAGGCTTCGACCCCAGAAAGCTCCTCCTCCCCGGTTTTGAGGGCATCAAGACCATTGTAAAGGAAAAGATGGAGCTCTTTGGTTCAGTCGATAAGGCGTGAATTGAATAATATATCAAAACGGCGCAGAGTATGACTTTTACGTCGTACTCTGCATTTTTCAATCATGTGTGTTTACAAGGAGAGATAATATATGAAAAAAAAGATAACAGCGCTTTTTGCCGCATTAGCTATTATTGTTACATTGATCCCGGCCGTATTTGCCGCGCCGGCAGACTATGTGGGATCATATTATACAAACAACACTGACGGTACAGGCTACGCCGCAATGGATATTCTTTCATGCACGGACACATCCATAACCGTAAGATTCAAAAGAATCAAAAACGATGTTGAATCCTATACATATACCTTTGAAGAGGGTACCGTAAACGGCAGCACGGCTACGATCCCGTTCCATGCCGTAACCACAGCAACAGGGTCAGCCTTTGACGGAACAATGACTCTTACCTTCGGCGGGCTTATTAAGGTTCATCTTGTATCAAGTCTCGGCACTGAGATGTATATGGGCAGCATGCCAAAGGTAGCGACAAGCTATTTTACAGACAGTCCGTCAGCTGTATCACCTGCTGCTCCGGCTGCGACAGCAAGACCTGCCGCAGATGTAACAATCAGAGTAAACAACGAAGCGCTTTCCTTCGAAGCAAATCAGAAGCCATATATTGATGAGAGTACGGATCGCACATTCATTCCGCTCAGAGCGCTGCTCACTGCAATGGGTGTTAACGTGTACTGGGATGAATATCAGAAGAACGAGCTTCTTAAAGAGCAGCTTATAACCTGCACGAAGAATAATACAATTCTACAGTTTGCAAGAACCTTCAACGAAACAGGCTACAATTCATGGTCGCTCAAAAAGTGGGTCGATGACTTTACAAGCAGTGATAACTACACATCACTTGATATTACAGACCTCCAGCCTGTGATCGGCGGAGACAAGTCGTTTGTTCCTCTCAGAATTATTTCAGAGGCATTCGGCGCCGATGTTTCATGGGACGGTAACACAAGCACCGTTTCAATTATATGTAATACAGATAATTCATACTGGTATGATACTGATACGATCGGTAAGATCGAGGACTTTACAAACAG
>JBJEIV010000179.1:0-2732 GCA_051877395.1 Candidatus Ornithomonoglobus sp. | reverse complement strand
CGCGATAAATTCGGCTTGGGAACGACCTATTTCTGTAAATATCTGTGTCCGGCAGGAACACTCGAAGCCGGCTTGCCGCTTCTTGCCGCGAATGAATCCCTTAGATTTTCTATCGGGAATATGTTTTATATAAAGCTTTCAATACTCATTGCGTGCCTTGTGCTGTCAATTGTCATATACAGACCGTTTTGCAAATATCTGTGTCCTCTCGGCGCGTTTTATGCTGTATTTAACAAATACAGCATATTCCGGTTTGAAGTTGATAAGAGCAAATGCACAGGCTGCGGAAAGTGTGAGCGCGTATGCGCGATGAACGTTGAGGTAACCAAAAACATAAATTCGCCGGAATGTATCCGCTGCGGAAAATGCGCCGCGGTCTGCCCTTCGGAAGCGATACAGCATTGTGGGATAAAGCGTAAAAAAAAATAAAAATCAAAGCAGCTCTTGAAAACTATATATAAACAGCCTCGACATGATTTGCCGAGGCTGTTTATATATTATGAGTAATTATATTTAATATTTTCACAAAACAATAGAAAACCATCCGCGTCAGTGCGTTGATGTGTGCGTGACCGACGAGGACAAGGCGATGCGGTCGTACACCAACGAGGGCTTATCGCCGAGCAGCAGGTATCAAAAACGTAGCTGCTTCCGGCTATGCTTGAAATGGCTGTACTATAACGGACGCTTTGCAAATATCTGCTGCTCCGAAATACAGACCCCGAGGCTCGGCGGAGTGTGGACGGGCGCGAGCATAGGAAGCGTGCCGGAGGAAACCGTCCTCCTTCCCGGGGCAGATGTGACTGAGCGGCGCAAGCTGGCTTATACTGCCGATGTACGAATACTATCAGTGCTGCGGCAATCAGCAGATACCGCTTACAGACGATATAAGAAAAGAGCTTGAGTTTAACGGCAACAAATACGCGGAATACACCGAAATTACGGATAAGAACGGAACAGAGGGCGCATATCATGATTATGGCATAAAGGACGCGGAGAGCAAAGCAGTTGCGGTGGAGGTAACGCCGAAGCTGATACGGAGGTACAGACCACAATCGACGCGCTTTCCGTCCGCGCGGACAAAACGACCGTAAAGAATGGCGGACAGATAAAGCTGTCGGCAGCTTCCAAAATACGGACGATAAAATAAAGAAGTTCTTCCCGAACGCCGAGTACGGAGCCGAAATAGGCTCATATACGCGTCTTAACGCGATAGACAACATGGGCGCGGCTGCGGCAGCAAAGAGGCTTTAAACCCCTTTGCTATATACAGCATACAACAATAAATACCGGCAAACAGATTAAAATCGTTGAAATGTGAAATAAATAGTTGATTGTTACAATTGACATATATTAGGGCACAATGCTATAATCACTATTGTAATAACGGCATACAAATCGCGGCGCCGCGTTGAATATGCCGTAAAGGGGGAGGGAGATAGTACAAATCCGAAGTCATTTGACAGGGATGCGGACTTCCGTCAAAAATAGGATCAGAGAATTAAAGGAAAAGTCAGCTGAGTAATTCATATAAGTAAAATTGGGAAGCGTTCGGGAGAGATGCTCATCCCCCGCAGTGTTTGTTCCGAACGATTTAGTGAGAGGAGTAATGATTTAAAAATGAAAAGAAAATTTATCAGTTGTTTTGCGGCAGTTGCCGCAGCTGTAACTATGCTTGCGGGCATTTCGGCGCAGGCAGACTACAGCGTTGACAGTGAGACAGGCGCACAGACATGGAATTTTGAGAACGTGACATGGGCTTCTTCAACCGCAGGTACCGGTACATATTATTTTGACGGTAAATCTTTTGAAACTACGGCAAGTGATGATGCGGTATGGAAGTTTACATGTACCATTTCACATAAGGATGAGGGTGTGTATACAGGCGACAGTGCAGGTATTTTTGGTATCAGATATAAACTCAGCGGTAGCAGCGGAAGTTACTTTGAATACACACCTTTGGTAGACGGTAAATTATCTGTTAACGGTTATTATATACAGATAACAGGCGGTAAAGACACAGTTTCGTATTCGGGTTCAACGGAGTTTAGTACTATAGAATATTCATGCCAAGCAGGAACGACCTATAAAATATCAGCCAATACCAACTATGCTCGTATAAAGTCAATGACCTACACTCCGAATGTGACAAGCTCTGTAAACGACCAGAAGCAGTTTGATGCGGCTGACGAAACAGATAAAGCAGTTACAGCAGTAAAGCTCAATGTAACGACAAACGCTGCTGTCAAGGGTCTTGATGTTACATACGATGGCACGACCAAAACTATTGATACAGAAATCGCCCAGGGCAACACAGTTATAATCGGAGCAATTGTTCCGGGAACAATAACTGCTGATAACAGCACCTTTGCGGTAAACGGAATTGCCGCGACACCAGTTGAATAATAAAGGAGGTATATTGATATGAAAAGAGTATATAACGAACCGTTCATGAATATCTCCTTGTTCAGCAGGGATGATGTTGTTACAACAAGCGGTACTGCGCCGAAAACGGCACACGATCAAGCCGTAGAATGGCTTAATGATACCAGCGAAGGCACTACATCAGTTGAGCATATCGTTGACTTTACACTTTGATTAGCCTCCTCGCATACGGCGTCACCTTTATAAAGGGTGGCGCCCTTTTTATATGCGCGTCTCTGCCGGGTGAGTGTGCTTATATATGCTTTTGACTAAGTTTTCTATAGTCAATGCAATGAAGAAAACTTAGT
>JBJEIV010000178.1:0-2733 GCA_051877395.1 Candidatus Ornithomonoglobus sp. | reverse complement strand
CTGGCTTGAGAGCGCTTATGTAGAGTGGACGAACAGCTCGGAGGTCGATGATTACAATGTGTATGTAAAGGGCGGAAAATTTACAGATTACACAATAATCGACAGCGAGCTTGTGCGCGAATATAACACGGCGGATAAAGGAACCTATTACAGAGCGGACGCTCTGGGTCTTCCCGCGGGCGCATATACAATGAAGGTTGAGGCCGTAACAGGCGGTGTAACAACATCGGCTGAAACGGGCAATTTAACGGTTACGGCATACACAAGAGAGGGCTTTGCGTTTTCGCAGAATTCAACGAACAAAACCGCGTCGGGCGGCTATAATGATGACGGAAGCGTTCCTGATGATGCAACAATAATCTATGTTACCGGTGATACGGTAGACACGGTAACGGCGACTATATATGTAAATTCAAAGGCGTATGAATGTACGGGTCTTGAAGAGATACTTCAGTATCTGGCAAAATCCAACAGCAGTCCGCGCCATGTCATAATCCGCCTGATAGGGACGATTACCGCGCCGATGACGGACGGAGATAATGTTATTTCCACAACAGGAGACCTGACAAAGGGAAATACATATGCTCTTAACTCAAACGGGTATCTTGTTTTAAAGCAGTGCTCAAATGTCACACTGGAGGGTGTCGGAAACGACGCGACCTTTAAGGGCTTTGGTGTTCTTGTGAGAAGCGCAAATAATGTTGAGGTAAGAAATCTCGGCATTATGCTGTTCCCTGATGACGGAATTTCAATTGATACCGACAATGAAAATATCTGGGTGCACAATAACGATGTGTTCTACGGAGTAGCAGGCTCCGACGCAGACCAGGTGAAGGGCGACGGCTCAATCGACTGTAAGGTATCACAGTACGTTACTATTTCGGACAATCATTTCTGGGACGGCGGAAAAGCGTCATTGCTTGATGCGAGCGCAAGCACCTCAGAGGATTCACAGAGTAACTACATAACCTATCATCACAACTGGTTTGACCACAGTGATTCGCGTCATCCGCGTATAAGACACGCTTCGGTACATCTTTATAATAACTATTTTGACGGAAACGCAAAATACGGTACAGGTGTTACATCGGGAGCAAGCGCGTTTGTTGAGGCGAATGTGTACAGAAACTGTAAATATCCTTTCCTTTCCTCACAGCAGGGAAGCGAGGGCGGCACGACTCTGTCAGGCGAGGCAGGCGGAATAATAAAGGCATATAACAACCAGATTACGGGAGGCAATGAGCCTATATATGCCTCAGCTGATAATAAAAACGATTTTGACGCATACCTTGCGACCTCTTGTGACGAAAAGATTACATCGGATTATACAACTCTTGTAAGCACATATAAGAGCTCAGAGTACCCGAATACCTATAATAACTTTGATACGGATTCCTCTGTGATGTATGCCTACACACCGGATGCTCCGTCTGAGGTAGCTGCCAAGGTTGAAAAGTACGCGGGACGCGGTGAGAATGCCGATTTCACATATGAATTTGACGACAGCACAGCGGATACATCATATGCGATAGATGAAACCTTAAAGGGCAATCTCATTGCTTATACAAGCGCGCTTGTTGGAATATATCAGAATTCGAGTGAGCCGACACCGACTCCGACGGCTACTGTAACAGAAACACCGGCAGCGACAGCAACGGCTCAGCCGTCGGCTACTCAGACAGCGCAGCCGTCTGCTACTGCACAGCCGTCGGCGGGAATACAGATATGGTATGCCACAAGTGATGATGTAGATGCAGGTGGAGCGCTTACAGGAATTCCGGGTCTTACTGCTGTGGGCGAGCTGGCTGGAAAGACGGCAAGTGTAACTCTTAACGGAATAGACTTTATCGGAACTGCACGCGGCACGGTAGCCGCAGGAACAGACGGAAAGAGCGGAAGCTCCATAAAATTTGTTCCGGAATCAGACGGCGTATTTACTGTATATTATAAGAGCGAGAGTGGTTATCAGTTCTATATAAAGGACGAGGACGGAAACACATTTGCAAGCTACTACAATGATACCGGAAGCAATACAAGTACCTACACATCGGCGAATGTAGAAGCCGGAACGACATATTACGCATATGTAGACAACAAGCGTGTATATTTTTACGGAGCGTCCTTTTCACCGGCTGTAACCCATGCCACAATCAACGGTGCCGATGCCGTTACAAACGCGGTAAGCGTGCCTGCGACTATATATTATGGTGAGAAGTATGATGACAGCGGAAATATAGTGGAGGATAAAACGAACGCGGCATCGCTTGCAACGTTTACGGTTTATACGGGCAATACATACGCGGTAACAGGGATTGAGGCATTTAACGGGACAACCTCCTATGGCAGTAAGAGTATGGAAACAATAATTGCTCCCAATACCACCGCCACTATTTCGGTTATTATAGATAAAATAGCAACCGACAGTATCGGCATAAAGGTTATTGAAGCTCAAGAAGCAGAGGGAGGTCAACAGTGATGAAAAAATTTGAAATGCCTGAAATGGTGATAAATAAATTTGATGATGAAAGCATAGCTATGACCGAAGGAATATCTGCTGTTCCTCAGCCTACGCCTCAAACAGCATTTGATAAGGCTCAGGTGGCAGCCGTAGGAGAGATTTTAGTCTTTAATAAATGACATTATAGATTTTGTCTTGACATTCGGGTGTTTGGTGCTTCAATAGACGGCGCGGAAAATGTTGTGTAAATAGTATAAAAACGAACCTCCTAGGTG
>JBJEIV010000177.1:0-2754 GCA_051877395.1 Candidatus Ornithomonoglobus sp. | reverse complement strand
GATAGTGACGGGCTTTGTGTCAAGTACAATAACTAAGAACATCATGCAGCCTATATATAAAATCGATATAAACAATATTGATGAAAGTGAGATATATCCTGAGCTGCTGCCGTATTTTTGCAGAATAAAGGCGGAGAATGAGGAGAAGGCAAAGACCGACATGATAAGACGCGAGTTTTCCGCAAACGTGTCCCACGAGCTAAAAACACCGCTTACAAGCATTTCCGGCTATGCCCAGATGATAACAAACGGAATGGCAAGGCCTGAGGACACGGCAATGTTCGGACTGAAAATCGAGAAGGAGGCGGAGCGGCTGCTGCTTCTCATTGATGACATAATAAGGCTCTCAAATCTTGATGAAACAACAGGCGTATATGAGCCGGAGGAAATAAGGCTTGATGAGCTTGCGCGTGAAACAGTAAAGCATCTGGAGCCGCAGCTTGAACGCAGAGATATTACGGTTGAGCAAAGAGGCGGCAAATGCGTCATATCAGGCAGTAAAACCCTTGTAAGCGAGATGGTGTATAACCTCATAGATAACGCCATCAAGTACAACAAGGAGGGAGGAAGCATTGAGATATATACAGGAGAAACACCGGAGGGAACGGTATTTTCAGTCCATGATACGGGAATAGGAATTGCTCAGGAGGATATAGACAGGATATTTGAACGCTTCTACCGTGTGGACAAAAGCCATTCAAAGACTGTGGGCGGCACAGGTCTCGGGCTTTCGATCGTAAAGCACGTCGCTATGGTGCATAATGCTAAGATCGATGTGAGCAGTACATTGGGCGAGGGAACCACGATTTCGGTCACATTCAGGTCTATGTGAGGCTGCGATATACAGTTAATGGCTGCATAGTAACCAAAACACACAAAAATTAAGTGAATTATTTATTAAAACTATAAAAAATTTAAAAAATTAATTGCAATTTTGTAAAGTATATGATATAATAGTACAGATTTTTAAATGCGCTTGTAATATGTAAGAGAATAATACTGAAAGATACGGCGCACTACCGAAGGAGGATTAAATCACATGGCAGTTAAGTGTGAAGAAGTAGAGAAGAATTTATCAAAGCTTACATTCGAGGTAAGCGCAGAGGAATTTGATAAGGCTATTGACAGAGCTTATAACAAGAACAAGTCAAAGTTCAACATTCCGGGCTTCAGAAAGGGCAAGGCTCCGAAGGCTGTTGTTTATAAGATGTACGGTAAGTCAGCTTTCTATGATGAGGCTCTTAACGATCTTCTTCCGGAAGCATACGAGGCAGCTCTTAAGGAGAGCGGCTTAGACGTAGTTGCGCGTCCGGAATTTGATGTTGAGGAAATAAAGGAAGGCGAGCCGGTTGTATACACAGCTCTTGTTACAACAAAGCCGGAGGTCAAGCTCGGCGAGTATAAGGGTATAAAGGTAGCAAAAATTGACTATACTGTATCAGACGAGGATGTCAAGAAGGATCTCGAGGCGGCGCGCGAGAAGAATGCAAGACTTGTAAGCGTTGATGACCGCGCTGTACAGGCAGGCGATATCGCTGTTATCGACTTTGAGGGCTTTGTTGACGGAGTTGCATTCGAAGGCGGCAAGGGCGAGGACTATGAGCTTGAGATCGGTTCAAACACATTCATTCCGGGCTTTGAGGATCAGCTCATCGGCGCAAATGTTGACGATCTCGTGGACGTAAACGTAACATTCCCTGAGGAATACCACGCAGAGAACCTTAAAGGCAAGGACGCAGTATTCAAGGTAAGGATAAATGATATTAAGGTACGCGAGCTTCCTGAGCTTGATGATGATTTCGCAAGCGAGGTAAGCGAGTTTGACACACTTGAGGAGTACAAGGCTGACGTAAGAAAGCAGCTTGAGGAAAAGGCAAAGGAAAAGGCTGAGGGCGAGACACAGAACGCTGTAGTTGAGAAGGCTGTTGAGAACGCTGAGTTTGAGGTTCCCGAGAAGATGATTGAGAACCAGATAAACAACATGATTAACGACTTTGCGCAGAGACTTTCATATCAGGGCATGAACCTTGACATGTATCTTAAGTACACAGGTTCAACACTTGACGAGATGAAGGCGCAGTATCGCGACGGCGCTGTTAAGCAGGTCAATGCGGGTCTTGTGCTTGAAGCGATCGCTAAGGCTGAGGGTATTGAAGTAAGCCCTGAGGAGCTTGAGCTCAACCTTGTTGATATGGCTAAGAAGTACAACATGGAGCTTGACAAGCTAAAGGAGCTTATTTCGGAAGCTGAGCTTGACGGCATCAGAAAGGAAATGGAATTTACAAAGACCATCGAGATGCTCGCAAACAACGCAGTAGTAGAATAATATTCTGATAAAACAGGATTAATTAAGCGTGTGCCGATGGAGACTCCATCGGCATATGTGCCATTTAAGAAAATTTTTTTGGAGGTAATGCTATATGGCAACAATGCCTTATGTAATCGAACAGAACAACAGAGGAGAAAGAAGCTATGATATCTATTCACGCCTTCTTGAGGACAGAATAATCTTCCTCGGTGAGGATGTAAACGACACAACAGCGTCGCTTATCGTTGCTCAGATGCTTTTCCTTGAAGCAAAGGACCCGGATAAGGATATCCAGCTTTATATAAACAGCCCCGGCGGCTCAATAACAGCCGGTATGGCAATATATGACACGATGAACTATATCCGCTGCGATGTTTCAACGATCTGTATCGGTATGGCGGCATCAATGGGCGCATTCCTTCTTGCCGCAGGCGCAAAGGGCAAGC
>JBJEIV010000176.1:0-2769 GCA_051877395.1 Candidatus Ornithomonoglobus sp. | reverse complement strand
CATGAGATTAATATCTGACGCGTTAAGTGAGGTCGAGAATAAATCGGCGTTATCTCCCAGTATCACAAGATTTTTGTCAAGGTCTGTTCTGCATACATACATAGGCTTCGGCAGCGCAAGACCAAGTCCCTTTCTCTGCCCTCTTGTATATCTGATTACACCCTTATGCGTCCCGAGAACATTTCCCTCCATATCAACGAAATCACCGTCAGGATATTCCCTGCCTGTATACTGCTCTATAAAGTCCGCATAATTGCCGTCGGGCACAAAGCATATATCCTGGCTGTCATGCTTTTTCGCGTTTATAAAGCCCTGCTCCGCCGCTATTTCGCGCACCTCGGTCTTTCTCAGCTCGCCAAGCGGCAGAAGAGTATGCTTTAACTGCTCCTGTGTCATGGCATACAGCACATAGGTCTGATCCTTAGCGTTGTCAAGCCCCTTTTTAAGGACGTATCTTCCGTTCTCCCTTGCGATTCTCGCATAGTGTCCCGTTACAACATAATCATATTCAAGCTCCTTTGCGCGCTGCATGAGCCGCTTAAACTTAATATATCGGTTGCAGTCTATACACGGGTTCGGCGTTCTGCCGTTCTCATACGCTTCCACAAACCGGTCCATGACCTCCGTTCTGAAATCATCGCTGAAATTAAATACATAATGCTCTATTCCCAGACGACGCGCAACCGCGCGCGCGTCCTCCACGTCGCTTAACGAGCAGCAGCTCTTCTCACGGATCCCCGCGTCCTCATTTGTAAAAAGACGCAGCGTCGCCCCTATTATATCATAACCCCGCTGCTGCATGAGATATGCCGCCACCGAGCTGTCAACTCCGCCGCTCATGGCGATTATTGCTCTGTTGTTCATAATTTTATACTCCTATTACGTTATCCCTTAAAGTATATCACGAATACGGTCAATGTCAAGAAATAATTTAAAAATTTACAAATACAATTTTTATTGACTTTATATTTTAAATGATATATAATAATCATATCATTTCTATAGGATTCGGAGAGGCATTATGAATTTCAACATTAATGAACTTACAGACAGGCTGCGCAGTAAACGCGATCTTACCAACGAGGAGCTTGCGGCGCTTATTGATACGCGGGACTGTGATTATCTGCATAAGACCGCCGATGCGGTGCGGAGGAAGCGGTACGGAGCCGAGGTTTACACCCGCGGTCTTATTGAATTTACAAACTATTGCAAAAATAACTGCTATTACTGCGGACTCCGCAGGGACAATACGTCGCTTGAACGATACCGCCTTACAAAGGAGCAGATTCTCCAATGCGCCGATACGGGCTATGAGCTTGGTTTCCGCACATGGGTCTTACAGGGCGGCGAGGATCTGTATTATTCCGATGAGTACATATGCGAAATCGTTTCAGAATTAAAGTCAGCGCACCCCGACTGCGCCGTTACGCTGTCAATAGGCGAAAGACCGACAGAGAGCTATGCGGCATACCGCAGAGCGGGCGCTGACCGCTATCTTCTACGCCATGAAACAGCGGACGATACTCACTACCGCGCGCTGCACCCCGAAAGCATGAGCCTTGAAAACCGCAAGAGATGTCTATGGGATTTAAAGCGTCTGGGCTATCAGGTCGGCTCCGGCTTTATGGTCGGCTCTCCAAAGCAGACGCTTGAAAACCTTATAGCCGATCTCCGTTTTTTACAGGAGCTTGAGCCGGACATGATCGGCATAGGACCATTTCTCCCCCACGCCGACACGCCGTTTCGCGATGAAGAGAAGGGCAGTCTTGCGCGCTGTCTTAACCTTATCGCAATACTGCGCCTTATATTCCCCTACGCGCTTATCCCCGCAACCACCGCGCTTGGCACAATACACCCTCTGGGGCGCGAAATGGGACTTAAAGCCGGAGCAAATGTTGTAATGCCCAATCTCTCGCCAAAGGATGTCCGGGAGCTTTACAAGCTCTATGACAACAAGATATGCACCGGCGAGGAGGCTGCGGAATGCCGCCATTGTCTTGACAGGCGCGTTGAAAACTCAGGCTACAGGCTGGTTGTCGATATAGGCGATGTAAAGCGCTGAACAAAAAAGCTTCCGCTTTTGGGCAGAAGCTTTTTATATATGCTTTATTTCCGTCAGAATTTTATTTCTCGTCCCTGTTTTCTCCACTCCATAAACTCAGCGGTAGCCGCAAAGAGAACGTCGCCTGAGGAGTTTATCGCAGTTTCAAGCGAATCCTGAACTACGCCGATTATGAAGCCGATCGCAACGACCTGCATCGCGATATCATTGCTGATCCCGAACAGAGCGCACGCCATCGGGATAAGGAGAAGCGAACCGCCGGCAACACCTGATGAACCGCAGGCTCCGAGAGCCGCCACAACGCTTAAAAGGATAGCCGTCGGAATACTTACCTGCATACCGAGCGTGTTAGCGGCGGCAAGCGACATAACCGTTATTGTTATAGCCGCGCCGTCCATATTGATAGTCGCGCCGAGCGGAATTGAAACAGAATACATATCCTTATTAAGTCCCAACTTTTCGCACAGAGCCATATTGATCGGAATATTTGCCGCTGAGCTTCTTGTAAAGAAGGCTGTAAGACCGCTGTCCTTAAAGCATCTGAACACAAGCGGGTACGGATTTTTTCTGAGGCAGAGCCCTGCGATAAGCGGATCGACAACCAGAGCGACCAGAAGCATACAGCCTATAAGCACAAGCAGCAGACGACCGTAATCTGTAAATACTCCAAGTCCGTTTTCCGAAACGGTTGTAAACACAAGACCCAT
>JBJEIV010000175.1:0-2782 GCA_051877395.1 Candidatus Ornithomonoglobus sp. | reverse complement strand
GACGTTGTTGTTGCAACTCCTGATATGATGGGTGTTGTTGGTCGTCTCGGACGTGTTCTCGGTCCTAAGGGTCTTATGCCGTCACCGAAGGCAGGCACAGTTACTATGGATGTAACAAAGGCTGTTAAGGAGATCAAGGCCGGTAAGATTGAGTATCGTCTTGATAAGACAAACATTATCCACTGCCCGATCGGTAAGGCATCATTCGGCGCAGAAAAGCTCACTGAGAACTTCAATGCTCTTATAGGCGCTGTAATCAAGGCTAAGCCGTCAGCTGCAAAGGGTCAGTATCTCAGAAGCGTAGTAATTGCTTCTACTATGGGACCGGGTATAAAGATTAATCAGGCTAAGCTTGGTTAATAAAAATCCGGAAAAATTTAAATTTAATACTTGACAACTTAAATATTATATGTTATTATATATAAGTTGACAGACCGTAGACAGTCGGCAGGGTACAAGCCCGTAAGTCCAACCGAGGTATTGAATTGATAGAAATTCATGGCTCTTTGCGTCTACGGCAAAGAGCCTTTAATATTGTTTAAAGGCATAAAATAAACATCAGGAGGTGAAAATTTATGCCAAACGCACAGGTTTTGGAAGCTAAGAAGGCGCAGGTTGCCGAAGCGGCAGAGCTCATAAAGGCAGCTCAGACAGGTGTTCTGGTTGACTACAGAGGTCTTAACGTTGCTGAGGATACTGAGCTTAGAAATAAGCTTCGTGAAGCAAACGTAAAGTATTTCGTTATCAAGAATAAGATCTTGAAGCGCGCGGTTGAGGAAGCAGGTATCGAGGGTCTTGACGAGGTTCTCCACGGACCGACAGCTTTAGCAGTATCAGATGAGGACGCAGTTGCTCCGGCAAAGGTTCTCGCTGAGTTCGCAAAGACAAACGATAAGCTTGAGCTCAAGGGCGGCTTCATGGACGGCGCTGCAATGAGCCTTGACGAGGTTAAGAAGCTCGCGGCAACACCGAACTTCGAGACATTGATAGCGAAGATGATGGGCAGCTTGCAGTCACCTATCAGCGGCTTAGTAAGATTGTTGAATACTATAGCTGAGGGCGGCGAAGAAATAGCTGATCTTATCGCAAAGAAGGCTGCGGAAGCACCCGCAGAGGAAGCGCCGGCAGAAACACCGGCAGAATAATTGATCCAACAGGATTAAAGTAAAAACCAAACAAATTTGAAATTAACATTCAATAGGAGGAAAATAAAATGGCAGATTTAAATGCAATTCTTGATTCAATCAAGGAACTTAAGTTACTTGAAGTAGCAGAGCTTGTAAAGCTTATGGAAGAAGAGTTCGGCGTAAGCGCAGCAGCACCGGTTATGGTAGCAGGCGCAGCTGATGGCGGCGCAGCAGCAGTTGAGGAAAAGACAGAGTTCGATGTATTCCTTGCTGAGGTTGGCGCATCAAAGATGAACGTAATTAAGGCTGTTAAGGCTCTTACAGGTCTTGGTCTTAAGGAAGCTAAGGCTGCTGTAGACGGCGCACCGGGCGTAATTAAGGAAGCTGTTCCGACTGAGGAAGCTCAGAAGATGAAGGAAGAGCTTGAGGCTGCAGGCGCTAAGGTCGAATTGAAGTAATCCACTCTGAGTAATATTTTTACGACGAGGCTTGTCATAACAAATTAATTTAACGCATCAGGGAGGCTTGGAAATGTTAGTTGATTTATCGTCAATAATCAAGGTTACAGGCGCAAAGCTCATGCTTGACGGCAATGTCGGCTTTGACAACGCGCAGTTTCTTGGTGAAACATACCGCTTTCCCCGGCCGTTAAAAATTAATGGTGAGATATACAATAACGGAAAGTCACTTGTGCTTTTGGCAAGAGTGACGGGCTTGATGAAAACCGAGTGCGCGCGTTGTCTTAAAGAGATAGAGGTTGATGTGGATTATGAGATCCATGAGCTTCTGTCAAGAGTTGAGGACGGCGCTGACCCGAAGGATGAGGATATAATCCTGTTTGAGGGATATGAGGTCGAGCTGGATGATATAGCTGCGGATAATTTCCTGATGAATGTATCGGGAAGGTACCTCTGCAAGGAGGACTGCAAGGGACTTTGCCCCGAATGCGGTCATGACCTTAACGAGGGTGACTGCGGCTGTAACCGTGATGTGATCGATCCGCGTTGGCAGGCATTAGCCGATATACTTAATCAGCAGAAGGATTCCGAGGAATAATCTGCTGAGAAGAACTAGAGTGTTGTTATTTTAATTGGAGGTGTAATCAATGGCAGTACCTAAGAATAAAGTTTCAAAAGCCAGAAGAGATAAGAGACGCGCTAACTGGAAGCTCACTGCTCCGAATTTGGTAGAGTGCCCGCAGTGCCACGCTCTCAAGCTGCCTCACAGAGTTTGTCCGGAATGCGGACAGTACAAGGGTAAGGAAATTATCAAGGTTGAGGACTGATTTCCGGCTTGTGAATATGTTTATACAAGGGCTGTAGCAAAACTCAAATGAGTTTTGCTACGCCTTTTTTATTTTCAACGACTGTTGGGCAATATATTTGTTTCGCGTGTGTTTACGAGTAATTTAATCATTATATGAAGTACTATGCATGCATAAAAAAATAGTAAAAGCGTCTCGTCGGAAACGCTATTTACTATTTTCTATCCGCTATTAATTGGTTTATATGCTTAATACATTCCGCCCATTGACGGGTCCATTGCCGGAGCAGCCGGAGCAGGCTCAGACTTATCTGCAACGAGGCTCTCTGTTGTAAGAACCATTGATGCAACAGATGCCGCGTTCTGAAGCGCGCTTCTTGTTACCTTGACCG
>JBJEIV010000174.1:0-2784 GCA_051877395.1 Candidatus Ornithomonoglobus sp. | reverse complement strand
TCCGATACGGATATTACGGATTCTGCCGGAAATGCACAGATCAAGGACAATAACGGTAATCTGTATAATGTAAATGTTTCTACTGAAACAAAGGGCAATATCGAGGGTGCAGTCGTTCAGACTGCGGACGGCAAAATTACCGTTACACTTCCCGACGGCACTGTTATTGTTTATTCTGACAGAACAACGGTAACGGTCACCGACAGGGATAATGTTCCGGTTGCTGAAATGCCCATAAATGTAAAGGACAACAAGGGCGGCGACAGAACAGAAGCTACCGATGCTGACGGAAAGGCAGTTGTGCCTCCGCTTTCAGAGGATTATACCGATAAAGACGGAAACGCAGTTATAAACGGATATACTGTAGTTGTTGAAGATACAAAAGCAAAGATTGAAAATGCTTATGTTGAAATTAAGGACGGAAAAATCAGCATTAAGCTTCCTGATACAAGCGAGCTGACTACATCAAATCAGATTACAGTAACTGTGACGGATAAGGACGCACAGCCTGTTAAGGATATGAGCGTAACCGTAACCGATAAGAACAGCAATACGGCTACACAGTCAACAAATGCTGACGGTAAAATTACTGTTCCTGTTAAGACTTCAAGCAGTGGCGGTGGCTCATCATCGGGAGGCAGCTCCGGCGGTGGAGGTGGAGGCAGCAGCTCAACTTCAACCACAAATGTAAAAGTCTCGGATAAGGACGGTAAGAGCGTTAGTGTAACGAAATCAATCACAAGCGACGTTATTAGCTTGACCTTGCCGAGCGGAACAAAGCTTGACGGTTCAAACTATTACACAATTACCGTAACAGACAGTAAAGGTATTGCAAAGCCGGACATAAATATCACGCTGAAGGATAAGGACGGAAATTCGGTTTCCGGAGCAACAGACAGCAACGGTCAGCTCACGCTTCCTGCTGTGCAGCAGCATAAAGCATATATTGAAGGCTATGAGGACGGTACGGTTAAGCCTGAGGGCAATATGACAAGAGCGGAAGCCGCAGCGATTTTTGCGAGAAATATTGCGGAACGCAAGGGTGAGAGCATCAGAAATAAAGAGTCCGGCTTCAAAGATGTTGATGCTAAGCTTTGGTACAGCAGCTATATCGCATACCTTGAAAAGTACGATATTATCGAAGGATACGACGATGGAACATTTGCTCCGGATGCGAATATCACACGGGCCGAATTTTTAGCTATGTGTACGCGTTTCTATGAGCTGTTTGCAGATATTTCAGCAAGCAAGTCAAACAGCTTCAATGATGTTCCTACAAACCATTGGGCATTAAGCTATATTAACGGAGCTGTATCAATGGACTGGATAAAGGGTTATGCTAATGGTTCATTCAAGCCGGATAACAAGATAAGCCGGGCAGAGGTTGTCACGATAGTAAATCGTGTGACAGACCGTGAGGCAGATAACGAGTATGTAAATACGAATATGTCTGCGTCAAATCCGTTTACGGATTTGACGGACAAGACGTATTGGGCGTATTATTCGCTTATAGAGGCAGCAGACGACCATACGGCGGTTCAGACGGCAGACGGTGAGGCTTGGATAAAATAACTATTTGACTATTGCAATGGGCAGTCGGATTTATTCGATTGTCCATTGTATTAAAAAAACGGAGGTGGTAAACAGATGCCATATGTGCAGGTCCCGAAGGACTTAACAAAAGTAAAAACAAAGGTAGCATTTAACCTCACCAAGCGGCAGATCATATGCTTTGCCTGTGCGGGAGCAGCGGGAGTGCCTGTGTACTTTCTCACTAAATCGGTTGTCGGAAACGATATTGCAATACTGCTTTTGCTCATTGCTGCAGTGCCGTTCTTTTTGTTCGGAATGTATGAACGGGACGGACAGCCGTTAGAGAAGATTTTAAAAAATTACATACGCTGGTATAAATCTCCGAAGGTAAGAATATATCGGACGAACAGTATTTATTCAATGTACAAGACAGACAAGGAGGCAAATCACATTGTCAGAAAAAAAGAAGCAGTCAGGAAAAACAGCGGTAAAAAGCGTGGGAAAACGGCAGCCGAAGAAGAAAATAGCGGGATCAGTAAAGCCTGCTGATGCTCCGGTGTCGGTACAGCAGACTATAGCATACAAGAATATCTATCCCGACGGCATATGCAGGATTGATAACCGTCATTATTCCAAGACGGTACAGTTTTATGATATTAATTATCAGCTGGCTCAGAACGAGGATAAGAATGCGATATTTGAGAGCTATTGCGACTTTCTGAATTACTTTGACCATTCTATCTCGGTACAGTTCTCTTTTATTAATCAGCATACAAGCGTTGAGGACTTTCAGGCGATGATTGCCATACCGGAGCAGGAGGATGAATTTAATGATATACGCGAGGAATATTCTAATATGCTGAAAAATCAGCTGACAAAAGGCAACAACGGCTTAACCAAAACAAAGTATGTCACATTCACAGTTGAAGCGAAAGACCTCAAGACTGCAAAGCAGAGGCTGGAGCGTGTTGAAACAGATGTTCTGAATAATTTCAAGACTATGGGCGTAAAGGCAGAGCCGCTCAACGGTCATGACAGGTTAAGATTACTTTTTGATACCATGAAGGATGATAAACGCGATAAGTTCAATTTCTCATGGGATATGCTCAAAGGATCAGGCATGAGCACTAAGGACTTTATTGCCCCGTCATCAATGAATTTCAGCGGAGTAAATACCTTCAGAATGGGGAGAACCTACGGCGCAGTCTCATACTTGCAGATTACAGCGCCGGAGCTTACCGACAGGATGCT
>JBJEIV010000173.1:0-14345 GCA_051877395.1 Candidatus Ornithomonoglobus sp. | reverse complement strand
CTGAAAGCTCTGAGCTCGGAACGTTGAACGCAAGAACAGGACCTCTGTTCGCATTACAATATCTGCCCGCCTTTGCCAGTAATGATATGCCATGATCTGCATCCTTCTGTTCAAAGCTCCAGCCTGTACTTGTTGTGCCGCCGGTAGCTCTTGCACCAACATATAATGTAAGATTTTCATCTATATCTACATTCGTTGTTACCGTGCCTAAGGCATAGCTTCCCGATAAACCCGTGAAATCATTGCTGTATACAGTTACTTCATCTGCTGCTATGCTTATATCAATGTTTTCAATTTCATCTTCATTCTCAGCAAATGAAACCGGAATTGCCATAGCTACTACAGTAACAGCTGATAAAACAGCAATAATTCTCTTTAAACTGTTAACCATTATTATCCTCCTATAAAACTTATATATGGTGGGGATTCAATCGAATCCCCTTCATACCCCTGTTCTCTAATTATCTGTCAATTTCAACTCTGATTACGTAACCGTTACCCATGTTACCTCTCATTGATGTGAATACACCAAAGTCGAACGTATTGTCTTCCTCGCCGATTCCGTAAAGCTCTGCAGGCTCAAGACCGCCGGTCTTATCAACCTTGACATTTGTAATTTTACCGCTTTCGTTGACTGTAACTGTCGCGTAGCTGAACGCGCTGCTTGTATCGTATGATACTGAATATTCTGTCGCACCGTTTACATCGCTGTAGCCAATGAATGCCGAGTCATCAATTTCAACCGATGAAATGAAGCCCATGTAGTAGTATTCACGTGTTGCTGAATTCTTTGCACTTGCTGCATAAGGCAATGCACCTAGTACTGTATCTGATGAGCTTCCTGTAACTGCCAGTGCTGCAACATCATTAATATCAGCCATCTTGACTATTACTTTAATATTTGAACCGTTTGTTGCCAGCGCTACAATATCACCCGGCTGGATAACCGAGTAAATCTTTGATGCATCATCACTTGTTGCATTAAAGATTCTGTCGCCATGGTAATCCGCATCATTGCCGAAACCTGTGAATTTGTAGATACCTGTTGTATCCATGGTCATATATGAAACCTCTGTGCCGCCTGAGTAGCCCTTGATTTCAAATATTGTATCTCCATCTGCGTCAACCGATTCATTAATCTTTGATATAATCATTGACGGTACGGTTGTAGCAGTATCAAGCTCTTTGATTTCCCAAACTGATGTTGAGCTTGTTGTGAACTTAACAAGTACCTCGGCTGTCTTTGTGCTTGAGCCTGTAAAACCACCGATTACGAAATCGATATTTACACCACCGTCATATGACTTATAGTTTGAAGCTGTAACTGTTCCTGTTGAATAATTAGCGCCTGAACTTCTGTCGTCTTCATTATCCGGAACAGAGAATTCAACAATACCATCATTGATTGAATAACCGCTCAAAGTACCTCCGACTGTTGATACACCGTTCATGTTGTTGTTATACAAGGTCAAAGCGCCATTTGAAATATTCGCTGCTGTAGCCTCAACTGCAACATGGAGCTTTGAGAGCTCACCTGAACTGTTAAGTGTATATTTACAGAGTTTTACCGGTGATGTGCCGCACTGGATATAATTGCTATCTTCATTGAGTACATTATAAAGCTCTGTTTCTGTTGCTCTTGAAGTTTCCGTTGCACCCGGTGCCCAGAAAGACATTGAATTTGCCGGCTTAGCCTCAATCTCTGTGCCCTCCTGCGTATAAAGTCTGATTACAAGCTCATTCTCATCATTATAGAATGCCTTTGTAATCATAGCATACTTCTCACTGCCTGTAAGAGCGCCGTTTGAATCAATGTAACCTATTCTGTCAAACATATCAAGGTAGAAGCTTCCTGAAATACCTGTTCTGACATCTGCAACGGCATTTTCATCTACCTTATATACCTGACCGTTTAATGTTATCGTTGTATCGCCGTCGTCCTCACCGACACTTGTGATCTCACCTGTTATTGTTTCACCTGTTACAGTAATATCTATGGTTGTGCTTTCAACATTTCTCTTGATCGAAGCTACATCATTCTTTTTAAGATTCTTAACGCTTGCTGCCGTGCCGGCCTTTGTTACTGTAATTGTGTAATCATTATCATCAAGATCGTATGTGATGGTTGTGTTCACGTTATTGATCTTACCTGTCAGCTTCTCTGTTGTCGCGGTTGTAACGAGCATTGTCTCATATGACTCAACAAAAAGAATATCATATACACCGTCACTGTCATAATCAACGATCTTTACGGTACCGACATCAGGTGTTATAAAGCCGTCATAATCATTACCGCCGACATACTTTGTATAATCAGCTGTTGAGAGGATCGTACCGTTGTAAATTACTGTGGCATTATTTATCTTATAGTTTGTTGTTGATGTTGATGTCTTTGACTTATAAACCTTGATCGAACCGGCTGTTGTGTCGATTGAATCAATATCATCCGCATCAAATGTATATTCGGTTGACTTGCCCATTGAGAACATAGTGATAATCTTAGGATCGTCTGCCTTGTCATCAATGTAATAGAACTTAATCTTTGTGCCGACATATTCATCTGCATTCAGATCACACTTGTAGTCAACACCGTCGATTGTTACAACACCTTCCTTTGTAACTGAACCTGTAGCAATTGTAATGTTCGGAGTTGTTGTAAGGACGCCTTCATCCTCATACATATCGAACAATGCAACACCGAGAGTGTCCTTTGCGGTATATACCGGAAGACCGTTCTTGAAGTCTGATATCTCTCTGTATGAAGCAAGAAGCGCGTTATAAACAGTCTTTATAACCTCGCCTCTGGGCATGTCGTCACCTGTTACGCCCTTAACGCCTGTAAGAAGCTTAAGCGTTGTACCGCCGACTGCTACATAACCCTGCGGATAACCCCCCGCATTTTCAGCGTCTGTACCGTAGTTCATAGCGCAGACAATCATCTTAATAACCTGCTCATACTTAACGTTGCCGTCCGGAACAAATGTACCGTCGCCCATACCGTCAAGAATACCCTGCTCAACAGCAGTCTGAATCGTATCTGCCGCCCAATGGCTTGAAGCAAGGTCAGTAAATACATTCTGATATGTCGCGTTAGCCGTCTGCGCGAGCATTCTGAGGACTATTGTCGCCATTTCTGCTCTTGTTACTGTTGATTCCGGCTTAACCGAGCCATCCTCATAGCCTGTGATAATACCGAGCGCCGATACTACCTTCAACGCGTTCTGATAATATGTATCATTATCATATCCGTTTATTGCCGGCGCCTCAGTCGGAGCCGTTTCCTCCGCGGGAGTCTCCTCCAGATGCAAAGGATCCTTTTCATCCTCCGGTATGTCGGCACCGTTAAAGGTTTCCGGCACCTCTGTAGCTGCAACCTCCGCGCCGTTTTCATCAATTACGGTTTCCGCAGCATCTTCTGCAAGAGCTGCAATGCCGGTAGATGTAGCAAGCATCATGCCCGCCAATAACGTGCAGATAAGTGATTTGAACTTTTTACTCATTATAATACCTCCATATAATTTTTATCCTAAAAAAGCAATTACAATATTATTTTTCACCCTTTATTTATGATGCTGTACCCGCTTTTTTTGAATCATAATGTTTTTTTGTTGTTCTTGTTATCTCCTTGTATTCCAAAGGCGATATACCCGTGTATTTTTTAAATACCTGACTGAAATACTGTGAATTAGAGCCGTATCCAACTTTTTCTGCCACCTCGTATATCCTGTCCTTCTTGCCGCCCATAATAAGCTCCTTTGCAAGCTCCATGCGCTTTTCCATTACATAATGGGAAAAATTCATCCCTGTTTCCTTTTTGAATATCTTTCCCAGATAATCAACATTGGTGTAGAGAATAGTTCCCGCTATCCAGCGCAGGGACAGCTTTTCGTTTCCGATATTCTCGTCAATAATACGAATGGTATCCTTGATCAGCGAACTGTATACATTCACTGTCTTAGGTGTGTTTGCCCTCGCGATCTCCATCGCTTTTGAGATTATAAATTCCTTGATTTCACTGAAGCGTTTACTTACCTGTATGGAAACGATGCCCTTCATATAGATATCTATTTTCTCCACCTCACAGCACCGTATTATACATACGTAAAGCTCAAGACAATAGGTCTTGGCCACTGCAGGTGTAGGCATACATCGCTCCAGCTCCGAGAAAAATTCCTCAAGCAGAACGGATGTCTTTTTTTCATCGCCTCCGGTTACCGCTTCTTCAATACCCGTATATTGAGGAGTAACGGTTACAGGTTCAGCTCCTATTCTGATCATATTCTCACACATTACCTTTGTGCGTTCGGAATAGAATGAATATTCGGTACAGCTGCTCAGCCTTTTGAATGTTTCGGGAAGCTCGGACATCGCGATTATTCCGCTGTATACCGAAAGTATATCAAGCTTATAGCATTCCCGGACAACATAAGCCACATGCTGCAGCAGCTCGTCCGTTTCGTCCGAACCGATACTGTTATCGGTAATCAGCATCACGCAGTCCTGCATAGATGTGCTCATGATTATTCTGTTTTCGCCTATATACCGCTCCGCGGTATTTTTTATGTAGAACAGCTCGTCATATGAATCCGAGCTGTTAGGCTTCAGAACAATCATTCTTGCCGGCTCATTCTTGTCCGTGGAGAACGCTTTGCAATACATACTGAACGCTTCATCAGAATCACCGATACCCAGTATATAATCCTTAAGAAATCGTTCCTTAAGAATAGGCTTAACTATTTCAGCATCGCTCAGTACAAGCCGCTCAAACCCTTCATTCATTTCCTTAACATCAAGGTCATGTGCAAGAACCTTTTCCTGACGCATAAAGCCCTCTCCCTTCGCATCCGAATAGTTTCTTTACATGACAACATGCCTATTTTATATTTATAATTATACACTATATCATCAGGAAATTCAAGAGAAAATTTATTGAAAATTCGCAAAATTTATATATTTTTACATGTATATCAATATATTGTTGCGCTTCATTTTACAGGTTCAAGATGTCGTGGAAGGAAATAATCAAAAAACAACATTTGCCGGATATTTTGCAATATCCGGCAAATTTTAATGTTAATTGTTTATTACTTCGTTGAATAAGGATTGGTTGAACCGTCTGTCTTGGAAATGGTTACGTTTGTGAGGTCATAATCATATGTGTTGCCTCTGATGTAACCGAAGCACCAGATACAAACCTTTGTGCATTCGCTCTGCCAATACGAAGCATCTTCAAGAGTACCGACAACCTTGCCTGTCTTCTTATCTGTTACGGAAATGCTTGTCGACTGAAGCTTATTGTCAACAACAATCTTTATTGTATACCACTGTCCGGGCTTGATCGACGCAACCGTCACCTGACGCGAGCCGTCATATGCCGTAATCGTCGATGTGTCAATTGTAAGCGAATTAGCCTTGTAATCCGTGTTTGATGTAGGGTCGGAGAACGAACCGTAGCTCAATTCAAACTTACCCGAATTCATTCTTAAATCAAACTGGGAGTAGCCGTATGTCTGCGAGAAGTTCGAGGTTGTATCTCTCTGATACATATACATTGAACCCGCGCCGTCGCCCGTGCCGGATTTATCACTGTTTGAATACATATTGCAGTAATTTACATCATTCTCATCATCATGATAGAAGGTTTCGTAATGCTCGCTTGCCGAGCCCTTTGAAAGCCACGGTCCTCCGTCGAGAATAATGCTCAAGCCGTAAATCGGCTTGCCTACCGCGCCTCCTACCGCGCAATCGGTAAAATCAGAATCCGTAATATATGTAGCGCTCGCCTCTGCGTTTGCTATAATCGGCATAACGGCAGCCTGTAAAGCTACAACAGCCGCGGCAAATACTGAAACAATCTTTTTGTTCATAATTATCTCTCCTTTTCAATTATTGCATAGGGAATGATCCCTGAAATTCTTCCTATCTTAGATAATCATACAATAATTTCAACAAGTTTACAAGACAAAAAACAGACTTTTTTGTTCGTTTTCACGCTTTATAAACCGTCAGTGAAAGGGGCGCTGCTTTTATAAAGAATATACCGTCATGCGAATTATACTCCGCGCTTCCTCCGTCAGTTGAGAATAAGCAGTTAAGCGTTGTCACACCGTAACGCGCCGCGTCAAGACGTATGTCCTTGGCAGTACTGTCGAAGTTCACAAGCACAACATACTTTTCTTCCTCATACTGTCTTATGTATGCGTATGTATAGCCTATTCTGTAAACATAATTGAACTCGCCGATGCTGAGCGCTTTGGTCGACTTTCTGAGACTTGTGAGCTTCTTTACCGCGTTTCTCATTGCCGCGCCCGGATCCACCTCATCCATCTTATCCCACGGGAAGCACGAACGGCAGAACGGATCGCCGTAGCCCTGAACGCCAAGCTCATCACCGTAAAACAGACACGGAACTCCCGGCATTGTCATGATCATGCCTATTATGAGCTGGGTACGCTTTCTCGCTATATCAAGGGCATAGCCGTCAAGCTCAAAATGCGCCTGCTGCTCACGGTCAACCTCATGGCGGTCCGGAACACCTCCCATAAGCGTTACAATCCGCTCAACGTCATGCGACGATATAATATTGAGAAGCGAATAAAAGGCTGCCGGAGGGTAGTTCTCCTTGAGGCTCATAACTCTCCTGTTGAACTCGTACGCGTCTGTTCTGCACAAGGCAAAATCAATAAGAGCGTTTCTGAGCGGATAGTTCATCACCGAGTCAAGCTCGTTACCACAGAAATACTCTCTCCGCTCGCCGTACGCGGTCTTATTTGAAGCATCCTCCCAGACCTCTCCGATGATCACCGCATCGGGATCAACCTCCTTGACACCGGCTCTGAGCTCCTTAACAAAGAAATCGGGAAGCTCGTCTACAACATCAAGTCTCCAACCTGACGCGCCGAGGCGTATCCATTTCTTTACTATCGCATCGGGACCCGATAAAAGATACTGCCTGAGCTCTTCACTGTGCTCCTCAACCTGAGGCAGAGTTGTCATGCCCCACCATGACTCATATACCTCCGGGAAATCCATGAATCTGTACCATGTATAATACGGAGAATCCTTCGACTGAAACGCGCCCAGACTGTCATAATGACCGTATTTATTAAAATACTGGCTGTCATCGCCCGTATGATTGAAAACGCCGTCAAGAATAATCCTTATTCCGCGTTTTTCCGCCTCGGCGCAAAGCTCAGAGAAGGTTTCCTCATCGCCGAACATAGGGTCAATTTCCTCATAGCTGCCCGTATCATATTTATGATTTGACGCCGCCCTGAATATCGGATTAAGATAAATCACCGTTATTCCGAGATCCTCAAGATAGGGGAGCTTTTTGATTATTCCCTTGAGATTTCCGCCGAAGAAATCATTGGATTTATACTCTCCGCCGAACTGCTCAGCCTTATAGAACGGCTGCTCGCCCCAGTTACGCTTTATAATATCGGTTCTGTTCCCTAAGAATGATCCGTCCTCATTGCCGTTACAGAAACGGTCGGGAAAAATCTGATACGCGATACCTGACTTGAACCAGTCCGGGGTCTTATAGTCCTCTTTATATACTGTGA
This sequence comes from Candidatus Ornithomonoglobus sp., assembly GCA_051877395.1. Lineage (GTDB taxonomy): Bacteria > Bacillota > Clostridia > UBA1381 > UBA1381 > Ornithomonoglobus. The sequence continues at coordinate 6,780 of JBJEIV010000173.1, read as the reverse complement.
TCTGAAATGCGTGTGAAGGCGGCTGAAAGCTCATTTCACCCTTACCGCCAAGGTTTTCGCTGTTGTTGCCGTAATACACAACTCCCGCATCTGTGACAATTTCAAAGTAGTACCATACCAGTACCGGCTCGTTCGGCATCTCTATTGTTTTTTCATATATGCTGTCGGCAGATACCGAAAATACATAGGGCATATCGACATATTGAGTTTCGCCGTTATCTCGCTTGTAAACAAGCTTTACCGAGCGCGGGATCCCCACCCCATATACAGAGAGACGAAAGCGTACTGATGTCCCGCAGGTTACCGCGCCGTACGGATGTCGGAAAAATTTTTGTCTGGAATTGTGCTCTATATCCATAATTCCTTCTCCTTCTGCATTTTATCATCACAAAAAAATCCCTGATTGTAGGGATTTTTTCGTGATGCTAAAGTCATCGACTTTATCTGAAATCACTTGATCGGCGTTAAGTGCCAGATCTTGTCATTGTACTCGTTAATGGTTCTGTCTGACGAGAAGAAGCCTGACATTGCTGTGTTCATGATCTGCTTTGCAATGAATGACTTTCTGTCCTGATAGTCCTTTGATATCTGCTCATGTGTCTGCATATAAGCCTCAAAGTCACGAAGAACCATATAGGTATCAGCCTGACCGTAGTCACCGAATACGAGTGTATTGTAAAGGTCCATGAAGAGATTTGTGTCCGGAACAATTGATCCGTTGATGAGCATCTCAAGCGCGCCGCGCAGTGATGCGTTTGTTGCATAGATCTGCTTGACCTCGTCGTTGCCCATAAGACGTACTCTTGCGTCAACCTCCTCTGAGCGGAGACCGAAGATATAAATGTTATCCTCGCCGACCTGCTCATACATCTCTACGTTAGCGCCGTCCATTGTACCTATTGTTACAGCGCCGTTAAGCATGAACTTCATGTTACCTGTACCTGAAGCTTCCTTACCTGCTGTTGATATCTGCTCTGAAACGTCAGCGGCCGTAACAAGCTTCTCTGCGATCGATACGCCGTAGTTCTCGATGAAGATAACCTTGATCTTATCATTAATGCGCGCATCGTTGTTTATCAGCTCACCAACTGAGTTGATAAGCTTGATTATGAGCTTAGCTCTCTTGTAGCCCGGCGCAGCCTTTGCTCCGAAAATATATGTCTTCGGATAATAGCTTTCCGCATAGGCCTTATCTGTAAGGATTCTGTTGTACTCGGCAATGATGTGAAGAACATTCATCATCTGTCTCTTGTACTCGTGAAGTCTCTTACACTGAATATCAAATATTGAATCCGGATTGATCTTTACTCCGTTGTGTTCGAGAATGTAATCAGCTACGACCTGCTTGTTCGCGCGCTTGATCGCGTCAAACTTCTTCTGGAATGCCGCATCATTTGCATACTTGGCAAGTCCGGCAAGCTTCTCTGATTCCTTGAGCCAGCCTGTGCCGATCGTCTCGTCAATGAGCTTTGTGAGCTCGGGGTTGCAGTTTGCGATCCATCTTCTGAATGTGATACCGTTTGTAATGGCATGGAAACGATCCTTATCCATCATGTAGTAATCTCTGAAGATATCAGCCTTAAGAATATCTGTATGAAGCTTTGAAACACCGTTTACCGCAAAGCATGTTGCAAGGCATGTGTTAGCCATTGAAACCTGACCGTTAGCGAAAATTGCCATCCAGTCATGCTTGCCCTTGTCGCCCGGATAGAATGCCTCTACACGCTCCATAAGACGTCTGTTCATCTCCTCGAGGATCATGTAAAGTCGCGGAACTACTCTTCTGAACATATCCTGCGGCCACTTCTCAAGCGCCTCGCTCATTACAGTATGGTTTGTATACGCGAATACGCGAGTAACGATCTCCCATGCTTCATCCCATCCGAGGTTCTTTTCGTCCATGAGTAATCTCATCATTTCCGGAATTGCCATCGTCGGATGCGTATCGTTGATGTGGATAACTATCTTCTCCGGAAGGAGTGACCAGTCATCACCGTTTCTCATCTCAAATTCCTTAAGGATCCACTGTAATGTTGATGATACAAGGAAATACTGCTGCTTAAGACGAAGCTCCTTACCCTCTGTATGGTTATCCTCAGGATAAAGCACCTTTGAAATAACGCCCGCAAGCTCTTTTTCCTCGATCGCTCTTGCATAATCACCCGCGCTGAAGGCAGCCATATTGAAGTCAGTAGCTGACTGTGCGCCCCAGAGTCTGAGCTTATTGACGATCTTTGAATCATAACCTACAAGAGGAACATCATACGGTACAGCCAGAACTGTTCTCTCGTTCTTATAGCCGACCTTCATCTGACCGTTCTCCCAGTAAGTATAGCACTCACCGCCGAATGAAACCTTTACAGCCTCCTCAGGACGCGCAACCTCCCACGCGTTGCCGTGCTCAAGCCATGTGTCCGGAAGCTCTGTCTGATAACCGTCTACGATCTTCTGTCTGAAAAGACCATACTCATATCTGAGTGTGCAGCCGTATGCCGGCAAATCAAGTGTTGTGAGTGAATCGATGAAGCATGCGGCAAGACGGCCGAGACCACCGTTACCGAGACCCGCATCGTTCTCAAGCTCTGCTATCTCAGGAAGTGTATAGCCGAGATCCTCCAATACTACTTCATAATCCTCTGTCTGCATAAGATTGAGGATATTTGTGCAGAGAAGTCTTCCCATAAGAAATTCAAATGAAAGATAATAAAGCTTCTTTGAACCCTCATTCTTTACCTCTCTGTGTGACACTGCCCACTTCTCCATGATCTTGTCGCGTACTGTAAGAGCACATGCGGAATAAATCATCTGTGGTGTCGCTTCTTCAAGAACCTTACCGAAATGTCTGTTGACCTTTCCGATAATGTCACTCTTCAAAGCCTCCTGTGCCGGAGTAAGCTTCTTCGTTGTTTTTCCTGCCATTATAATATACTCTCCTTAAAATCCGTTATAAAACGGTTTATTTTATCTTAACAAGCTTTGAATTACGACTCCTTTTCTGCCGCCTTCGTGCTTGTTTTTGACTTTGACTTAACAGCCTTTGTAATTCTTTCAGCAGCTTTTTCCGTTGCTGATTTTGCTGATTTTGTCCTTTTCGCCGGTGTCTTTTTAGCGGCTGGCTTCTTTGCTGTCTTTTCCGGTATCTCCTCCGGATACGGATTCGGGACCTCAACAATCTTCGGTTCTGCCGCCGTTTTTTCAAGCACTGACTCTGAATTTGCGAAATCCTCCTTTATGCGCTGGGCGAAGTCGGGAAGATTTTCAAGCTGCTTTTCAGGCTTCTTCTTCAGTTTTTTTTTTAACTCCGCGGGCTTAGGTCTCTCAAGACCTGTAAGTCCGCAGTACATATCAATATATTTCTCAGCTGAAACATCCCATGAGTAATCAGCAGCCATCGCCTGCCTGATAATGTTGTTCCATGCATCCTTATCATTGTAGTATACATCCATAGCGTTCCATACGCACTGAAGCATTTCATCCGCGTTATAGTTGGCGAATGAGAAGCCGGTACCGTCGCCGGTATACTTGTTGTAGGGGATAACCGTGTCACGGAGACCGCCTGTTTCACGCACGATCGGAAGTGTGCCGTAGTGCATTGAAATTATCTGTGAAAGTCCGCACGGCTCAAATGCCGACGGCATAAGGAACGCGTCGCAGCCTGCGTATATCTTATGCGATAACTCATTTGAATATGTAATTCTTGCCGCAAATCTGTCCGAATACTTCCATGAATAATGTCTGAACAGATTCTCATACTGTTCCTCGCCTGTACCGAGAACCACAATCTGGCATCCGCCGTTGCACAGCTCCTCAAGCTTGTAAGCGATAAGGTCAAAGCCCTTCTGATCCGTAAGACGCGATACTATACCTATAAGCATCTTATTCGGATCCTCGGGAAGTCCCATCTCTCTCTGAAGCTCAGCCTTGTTTGCAGCCTTGCCTGCCTTGAAGGTTCTTGAATTGTACTTCTTTGTTATATAGCCGTCCTTTGACGGGTTCCAGTCATCATATGAAATACCGTTTACGATACCTACAAGGTCGCCGCGTCTTGCCCTTAAGAGCGCGTCAAGACCCTCGCCGTAGTGCGGTGTTGTGATCTCAACAGCGTATGTGTCCGATACCGTTGAAATCTTGTCGGCATATACCATACCGCCCTTGAGAAGGTTCGCATCCTTAAAGTATTCCATCTTATCCGGTGTGAAGTAATAGTCTGAAATGCCCATAGCATCCTTTATTCCCTTGAGATCCCAGCGTCCCTGGAACTTGAGGTTATGGATCGTCAGTACGGTTTTAATGCCGCGGAAGAACGGATTGTCCTGGAATGTATCAAGAAATACAGGAATAGGACCTGTCTGCCAGTCGTTACAGTTGATCACATCCGGTCTGAAGCCGATCGTCGGAAGAATTGACAGAACGGCCTTTGAGAAGAATATAAACTTCTCGCAGTCGAGGTGGATATAATCATACGGCTTATCACCGTTGAAATAGAACTTGTTATCTATAAAATAATAAATACAGTTATTGTAGTTGAGCTCAAAAACTCCGCAGTACTGCTTGCGCCAGCCCATATCAATATAGATATGGTCAATATACTTCATCTGTTCCTTGAAGTTTCCGGGAATACAGTTATAAAGCGGCAAAACAACTCTTGCGTCTACATTTTTCTCTCTTAATGCCTGGGGGAGCGAGCCTACAACGTCACCCAAGCCTCCCGTTTTTACAAACGGAGCGCACTCTGAAGTTGCAAATAAAACGTTCATATTCCAATCCTTTCTTAAAATTCAGTCGATGCTACGGATATATTTTAACTTATTTTTTTTTATTTGTCAATTAAAGCTTACAAAATCTGCATTTTTGACCATAACACCGATTTTTTCAAATAACTTATTATATAATTTCGCCATAACCCAACCAAGCCGTTCGTAACGGAACGGCTTGTCGGATATATCTTTGTTATCAGATCTTTGTTCCCTTTGATATTGCAAGCGGATAACTTTCCTGACCGATAAGCTTTCTGCCCTCTGTTATGCGTACTTCCTTATCAAATACCACGTGGTTAAGCTCTACATCCTTTTCTATCACACTGTCCTGCATAATGATTGAATTCTGTACAACAGCGCCCTTTGCAACCTTAACACCGCGTGAAAGAATTGAGTTTATTACCGTACCCTCGATTACGCAGCCATCTGAGATAAAGCTGTTTGTACATACAGCATCAGCGCCGTACTTTGTCGGGGACTGGTCCTTTGTCTTTGTGTAAATAGGACGCTCACGGTTGAAGAGCTCATTTCTGTACTCAGCATTGAGGAAGTCCATGCTTGTTAAATAATATGACTTCAACGAATCGATCTTATAAAGACTGCCCTTGAACTCATAGCCGTAAATTCTCATACCGCCCATCTTCTTAACAAGCGCGTCCTTGACGAAGTCCACATCGCCGCGCGCTGAGCACTCGTCAATAATACTTTCAAGAAGAGCCTTTTCAAGAACATACAGCTCCATGCTTGCCTTTGATGACTTCGGATAGTACGGCTGAACCTCTATGTCTGTAACTCTGCCTTCCTCGTTGATATCAAGAAGCGTGAAGTGCTTTATTATATCCTCGCTCTTATCGCTGAGATCCTTGTAAACCGCTGTTACGTCAGCCTGGTTCTTTATATGCGCGTCCACAACCTCATTAAAGTCAATGTTATAGATCATATTGCCCAATGAAAGGATGACATATGTCTGATGGCTTCTGTCTATGTAGTCTCTTATACCCTCAAGAAGGTCTATGTTGCCCTTGATCGTGCCGTACTGCTGCTTTTCAAGGTTCGGAGGGAGAATGTTAAGTCCCTGATTCTTTCTGTCGAGATCCCACGGCTTACCTGACTTGGTGTGATCCATAAGTGATGAATAGTTTGACTCTGTAGCAATACCTACATTTACTATTCCCGCATTTGCCATGTTTGACAATACGAAGTCTATAATTCTATATCTTCCGGCGATAGGAAGCGCGCTGTTTGCTCTTATGTCTGTAAGCGGCGCAATCTTCTCATCTCCTGTAAGAATAATACCCATAGTATCATTTCTCATAGTTAATTCATTCCTTTCGAATTTAATATTTATTTAGGTTTCGGTCTGTGTCAGAGAGGCATTATTCCTCAACCTGTACCATTGAGCCCTTGAGGATGTCGCCGTTATCGGGAACAACCGCTCCGCCCTCTATAAGCACGATGCCGTGTGTGCAGTACTTTGACTTATACGGATTATCCTCTGACTCGTGGTTTACACCGATCTTCGCATTTGCGCCGATCACCGCGCCCGGTCCGATTACTGACTTATCCACAACAGTGCCTTCGCCGATCACCGCGCCCGGCATGATTACTGCATCCTTGACTACAGCGTCCTTGCCGATCGTTACGCCGCTGAATACTACCGAATGGTCAACTCTGCCGTCGATTACGCAGCCCTCTGTGATTGTTGAGCGTGTTATCTGTGCGTTCTCGCCTACGAAATGCGGCTGGAGCGCGTAATTTCTTGAATAGATGACCCACTTTCTGTCGTTAAGATCAAACTTCGGGGGATCGTCGATAAGATCCATGTTCGCCTCCCAAAGTGACTGGATGGTGCCGACATCCTTCCAATAACCCTCAAAGCGGTATGACATGAGCTTCTGACCGTCTGCGAGAAGCTTCGGAATGATGTTCTTGCCGAAGTCGTTGTCTGAATTAGGGTCTCTTTCATCATCTGTAAGATACTTCTTGAGTATATCATATCTGAAGATATAGATACCCATTGAAG
>JBJEIV010000172.1:0-2801 GCA_051877395.1 Candidatus Ornithomonoglobus sp. | reverse complement strand
CCGCTTTGTTCGCAATCACCGCCGAGTACTCCGACTCGTAAAGAATGTATCTCGGATTGTCGCCCATGCCGCCGTCCACCGAAACATACTTTCTTACATTCTTTATGTCCTTGATGCCGCCTACGGTATAAAGCGTAATTCCGGCAGGAGCTACTATTGAGCGTCCCGGCTCCATGAGAATGAACGGAATGTTAAGTCCTCTCTTCGCCGCCGTCGCCTTTACTACCTCAGAAACGTGCTTGATGTACTCGTCATATGGTACCGGATCGTCCTTCTCGGTATACATGATACCGTAGCCGCCGCCGAGGTTGAGCTTCTTTATTTCAAGACCAAGCTTATCCTTGAGATCACCCGCAAAGTTCATCAGCACCTCCGCCGCCTCGCAGAATGGGGCAGCATCAAATATATTTGAACCGATGTGGCAGTGCAGTCCGTCAGGATTTACATTTGACATCTTGTGAGCCTGCTCGTATATCTCAAATGCCTCGCCGTTTTCAAGCGCAACACCGAATTTTGAGTCTATCTGACCGGTGCGGATATAGTTATGAGTATGCGCGTCGATACCCGGCTTTATTCTGAACATGATGTCCTGAACAACGCCGTGCTTCTTTGCGATCTCGTTAAGCTTTTCAAGCTCATATATGTTGTCAACTATGATGTGACCGACACCGTTGGCAACAGCCATTTCAAGCTCCTCCTCGGTCTTGTTGTTGCCGTGGAAATAAAGCTTGTCCATCGGGAAGCCTGCCTTAATAGCTGTATAAAGCTCACCGCCCGAAACAACGTCTCCGCCAAGCCCCTCTTCTTCAGCGATCTTAAAGGTATACGCTGTGCAGAGCGCCTTATTTGCGTAAAGCACAAGACCATTGCCGTCATAATACTTGTCAATAGCCTCCTTATAAATGCGGCAGTTCTTACGCACAAGATCCTCGTCAAGAACATATAACGGGGTTCCGAACTCCTTTGCAAGCTCTACTGTGTCATTGCTGCCGATTACAAGATGGTTCTTTTCGTTAACCGACAAATCCTCTGAAACAAACATCAATCATCTTCCTTTCTCAGGCTTTCGCCTTTATCTTATATATGCTTTTCACTAAGTTTTCTATAGTCAATGCAATGAAGAAAGCTTAGTGAAAATAGGCATTAACCGCTTGCATTAAGTACGATTAAAATACAGAGTGCTTAATGCAGGCTATATAGTACCGTTCGAAATTTGTCCTAAGTCATCAAATGCATACTGCTCAGAAAGCTTCTGCTTTTTCTTACGGTGTATTTCCGGCTTTGCGCCGTTTTTGATACAATCTTCCGTAACCACAACCTTCTCAATTGTATCATCTGACGGAGTATCAAACATAATATCCGTCATGGATTCCTCTATAATAGCGCGCAGACCTCTCGCGCCTGTGTTTCTCTCTATTGCCTTATCTGCGATAGCCTCAACCGCCTCAGATGTAAATTCAAGCTCCACATCATCAAAGCCGAGAAGCGCCTTGTACTGCTTTATAAGAGCATTCTTAGGTTCTGTAAGAATTGTTATAAGCGCGCCGCGGTCAAGCTTGTCAAGCGCCGCAAACACCGGCAGTCTTCCGATGAACTCCGGGATAAGACCGAATTTCAGAAGGTCCTGCGGAGTTATCATCTTTATAAGCTCGGATATATCCGCTTCCTTCTTGCTCTCTATCTTTGCTCCGAAGCCGAGCGCCTTTGTTCCCGTTCTTGCATTTACGATCTTATCGATCCCGTCAAACGCGCCGCCGCATATGAACAGGATATTTGTCGTGTCTATCTGGATCATTTCCTGATGCGGGTGCTTTCTGCCGCCCTGAGGCGGAACAGATGCAACGGTTCCCTCAAGCACCTTAAGAAGCGCCTGCTGAACACCCTCGCCGCTTACATCGCGGGTAATTGAAACATTTTCTGATTTTCTTGCGATCTTATCTATTTCGTCTATATATATAATACCGTGCTCCGCGGCCTCAATATCATAGTCCGCAGCCTGTATAAGCTTTAAAAGAATGTTTTCAACGTCCTCTCCGACATACCCCGCCTCTGTTAAAGAGGTCGCGTCCGCTATCGCAAACGGAACATTGAGGATCTTCGCAAGGTTCTGAACTATAAAGGTTTTACCGCTTCCGGTAGGACCGATCATAAGAATGTTGCTCTTCTGAAGCTCAACATCCTCATCGGGATCACCATGCTGGATTCTCTTGTAATGGTTATATACGGCGACGGAAAGAATTTTCTTTGCTTTATCCTGCCCTATTACATAATCATCAAGAAATTCTTTGATTTCGTGAGGTGTAGGAAGCTCGCCATCCAGCTTAAACTCCATCGGCTCCGGCTCAATGTCGCCAAGCAGCTCCTTGCACTGCTCCACACAGTACGCGCAGATCGATGCAGTTTTTCCTCTCAGCAACGGGCCTACAACGCTTGTAGGACGACCGCAGAAGGAGCAGTAATTATCTCTGTTTTCATCCATAAATCAATATTCTCCGGTTATTCATTATGTTGTCGAAGCTTTTTACTTTCTCTCGTTTGCCGAAATGATCACCTCGTCAACGAGACCGTATTCCTTCGCTTCCTGAGCTGTCATGAAGTTATCGCGCTCAGTATCGTTGCATATCTGCTCATAGCTCTTGCCCGTGCGCTCCGAGAGGATTCTGTTCATCTTCTCCTTGGTTTTCACAAGGTGATCCGAGTAAATCTTTATATCCGTTGTCTGACCGCTGAGACCGCCGCCGGAAATAAGCGGCTGATGGATCATTATCTCACTGCTCGGAAGAGCGTAGCGCTTGCCCTTT
>JBJEIV010000171.1:0-2811 GCA_051877395.1 Candidatus Ornithomonoglobus sp. | reverse complement strand
CCCTGTATTTTAATCGTACTTAATGCAAGCGGTTAAGACCTCTTTTCACTAAGTTACAAATAATCTCACACAAAAATCTCCCGCGGCATATTATATACAAAATGCTACAGGAGGTTTTTCTATGAACGGATGTACCGATTTATTTGCCTTGTCCGCGATCGCCTGCAAGCTGTCGGAGTGTCTTGACGAAAATGAGCTGGCTGTTCTTTCCGCAAGTCTTATGGCTCTGGCTGATATGCTTGAGGTTATATTGGCGCGCAGGGATTCGCGCAAGGCTGATCCTTCAGAATCCGCTCCGGCTGAATGCTGAACGGCTGCGAATTATAAAAGACCGGTCTTTTTAAATGCATGATCAAGATCGGCAATAGATCATACCTTGTATTTCATATATGTAAGCGGCTTTATCTTATACGGCGCCGTACCCAGTCCCGTCATATATTCCTCCTCTGTTTTGAAAAACGGACAGTTCCGGCACAGCTCCCTCCGGCTCGGAAAGTTATAAAACTGCTTGAGAACAAGGCATGAATACATAGTTCCGTTTCCGACAAAGAAGCAGCAGTCGGTGTTTCTTCCCCGGATATCCCTGTTTTTCCTCATTTCGTTTTCCAAAGGGCAGCACTCCTCTCACGCTTCAAAAATATATTCTTCCCTCACGCTGTCTATTATTTTCTCCTCTGCTTCCTTTTCACAATGCATACAGAAAAATGTTCCGTCCACGTCATAAAACTCCTCGCATGACTTTATTTCATCACCGCACACGCTGCAAAACATACCCGCGTCATCGGCTCCGTAAAAGTCCTCTCCGTAGTTTCCTGTAACATATTTGTCTATAGCGCGTCCTATTTCAGGGTCACTCAACGAATAAATCACGTAGTTCACATCTCCTTTCTCCTCACATTGCGGTCCGCGCCATAGAGTCCGGCATCGGACCGCCTGCTTTCTGATCATATCCTTTCTTTATCGCTGTAAGCAAATTATACCATACATTTGTGCTATAGTCAATACTTTTTATGGTACATTAAAGCAAATTTTTAACTCTATGTTTTTCAAAGCCTGCATCAGGTATTATTAAATTACAGATCACTTAATGCAGGCTTCACAGCAAAACACACAAGTCCGATAGCTTATTTGCCTTTAAAATCAGCAAAATTTGTCTTGAAAAACATATTCTTTTGTAGTATAATTACTTTTCGGAAAAAAGCTATATATATTTGAAAGGACAGTGTCTTTTATGGCGACTTGGATAGTACATCTCAGAATAGCCGACGAATATCTCAAACGAGGTCTTATTCCCCGCGAAAGAGATTTTGTTCTCGGTTCGGTTGCGCCGGACTGCGGCTATGGCGTTAAGGACAGCTACGGCGATTTTATGCCGCCGCCGGAAATTACTCACTGGGCGCCGGGCGGTGTCAAGCTTTACTGCGAATACTGGAAGTTCAGAGACGCGTATCTCAATGATAAAACGAATGCGGACTACTGGTTTTACCTGGGCTATTATGTGCATCTTATCACGGACATTATGTGGTCAACCATGATGTACCTGCCAACTAAAATAACCTACGCCGACGAATATGAAAAAGATCCTGATTTCCTGAAAATAATAAAGCAGGACTGGTATGATCTCGATTTCAGATTTCTTCGCGATCACCCGGATTTCAGACCTTATGAGCTCATAAAGCGCGCCGGAGAAGTCAAGGACTATCTTCCCTACTATGAACCGGGACAGCTCACGACGCAGATCCGCTTTATCGGTGATTATTACAGTGATCCCGGGGAACGCGCGCTCGACAGAGAGTATCCGTATCTTGACGAGAATACAATGAATAAATTTATTGAGTGCGCCGCGGAGCTGGTTGATTTTGACCTCAAAAGAAAAAACCTTCTCTAAAAATAGGACAGCCTCTTTGATCGGAGCCGGTCCCGTCAGGCAAAGTACTTAATACAAGCGGTTAAAACCTCTTTTGACTAAGTTTTCTTCATTGCATTGACTATAGAAAACTTAGTCAAAAGCATATATAAAGAAAAACCCCTCAGCGCAGACATGAAATATTTTTTCATGCGCTCTAAGGGGTTTATATCATTTTAAAAAATTATATTGCTTTTTTCATAACCGCATCATAAGCCATTTTTGCCATAGTCACGGCTATATCCGTATTGCGCTTGATCGCTTCAATATCAAATTTATCAAGCCTTTCACTGTTTAAAGTATGACTTTCATATAATACCTGAATACATTTATCAATTGTACCGTCAAGCTTTGCTGTTGTCTGTAGCTGAGCGGTCTTTAAATCTGATACATCGTTTTTTAAACCCGATACATCAACTTTTAAAACTGATACATCAACTTTTAAAGCTGATACATCATTTTTTAAATCTGATACATCGTTTTTTAAATCTGATACATCGTTTTCAAGCCTATCAAGCCTTGTTTCAAATTTTGAAAACTTATCAAGTAATAGGTCAAGCTTTTCATCCGTAGTCATTATTATCACCTCTTTTATTTTTGTTTCAATATGATCATTATATCACACCGGAAATAATTTTACAAGGTGTAAGCTTCTTTTTTTAATTATTTATAACCGTACTTGACCCATTCCTCATATCGGTAATCCTCTTTTGCAGGGAGCATAAATTCCTTTGTATACTCAAGGGCAAAGATAGTGTTAAGACACCACTGCGCGGTAAAGTTTGTGGATATCCATGACATTTCCTCAAGCTTTTCATTATTAAAGTAGTTCTTTATATACTCACTGTCAAAGCCCTCGTCCTTATTCTCGCCCGCAAGCGAATGTATAAGCACCTGCCATACCT
>JBJEIV010000170.1:0-14408 GCA_051877395.1 Candidatus Ornithomonoglobus sp. | reverse complement strand
ACTAAGTTTTCTTCATTGCATTGACTATAGAAAACTTAGTGAAAAGCATATATAAGCTCCGGCTCGTCCGTCCATATTTCCCTGTAAATCTCTAATGCGGTTTTCATGCTTGCTACTGCTTTTTCCGTATTTCCCGTTTGCAGACATATGCAACCAAACTGTTTTACGGTGGAGCGGATGCTAAGACAGCCCGGAAACTATTGGTATATGCCAACATTTCAATGACATTAGATATTTATACGCACCTGTAAGATGACAGCGAAAATATACGTCAACAGATTAATAACGCTTTCAATTCTGATGACACAGCTGCCGCCGAGTGAAAAATCATTGCTCCTATAGTCAAAATATAGTCAAACTCTATTTTTAATTCATTTTTGACAAAAATAAAAACGGCTCTAAACCGCATGGTCAAGCCGTTTTTATTTGGTGAGCCATCCGGAAATCGAATTATGATTTTGGTGTTTTACAACTTATTTCAAGTTGTGCAAACCCGTAGTACTATGCGATTTCTTGAAGCTCAGCTTATTATAAATCATCTTGAATTTTGCTATGTTTTCGTAACAATAAAGGAGAAATAAAGGACAAAATCTGTGACTGACTTCTGTATTAATATCCTTTTTATAGTACACATTTATCTGCAATATTATTCATTTTCCATTACGACTTGAACCCTCTTTTTTCATGATTAGTACCAGTTTTGAGGTCTTTACGTTGCCTCCGTGCCAAATAATGTTTGTATAGATAAAAACATTCCATACGGCATAGTCCCTTCATTCTATTTAATTTAATAAAAAGCATATGTTTTTCTTGTATTATTTGTTTTTATCTTTGCAATTTCATTCACCATTGCAATAATATAACGCTGTCCGTCAGGAGAAAACATAAGCTTATCATATTCTCGTCCTGTAGCTTGATCCTTTATTTTTCTTGCACTAATTCCAATAAGCATAGCACTGTCATCTGCTATATGTCTGCGTTTCCCATTGATAATTATGAATTCGAGAAATCCTCTCTGTTCAAGAAAACTCTCAACTTGAGAACGCTTTATGTTTTTCATACATCCGTTATATATTATGCTGTTTATATTACTTACGAGTTTTGATATGCTTATATATTTATCATCAATCGGAATATCTCCAATGCATTCTTCATCAATATAAAAAGTTCTATTTTTCTTTTTTCTACCTTTTCTTCTTATACTCATTATATATAATCCTCTGTTTAATAAAATCCCTTTGCTTTAAGATCGGCATTAACTGACCTTAAAACCAGATAATCTCTTTTGCAGTATATCATATCTGAAGCAAAATTACAATAAAAAATATATTGTTTTTATTCCAATCGTCAATTTTTAATTCAATTTATTTACATTTTGCAAATACACGCTTTGTTTATATAAACTATAATATGTAGTATAATAATCAAAAGGAGTTTTTGATATGAATTCTACAGAAAATAAACACACAGAACAATTCAAACAATTAGGACTAAATATAACATTTTATCGTAAAATGAAAAATCTTACTCAATTACAGTTAGCAGAGAAATTATCAATCAGCCGAACACATATGAGTAACATTGAAGCACCTAATATGTGTACTTCTTTATCTCTTTCTTTGCTGTTTGATATTGCTGATGCTTTGGAAATTGATGTATGCAAGCTACTTGAAAGGCGTATATAATGAATTTTACATGGTAAAATATCACAATAGGCAATATCCCTCAGAAATACCATTGAATTTAGAAGAGATTGCAGGACATTTTGATACTAAAGCTATATATCCACATATGAGTTATTCACTTCATACCGAATATAGCTTTGGCAGCCGTTCTTTTAACACTTCTATCATCAGGGAATTTAATATTCTCAGGAATTCAGTATTTAACGATATTCCTACGCTTTGGAGCATTAAGGAATACTCTGTAGATTTCAGCTTTAAGGAAGGTATATGACATGGATAATATAGAAATATTTCAAAATAATTCCCCGACACTTGAAAACTACTGGCGATCTGTAATTTTATTCGGTCGCAATGTTGCTTCATACAAGTTTGCTTTAGGAAAATCTTTACTTGATTTAGTCGAACAAGGCAAATCACAAGTAAGTCTTGAGGAATTATCACTTCCTTTTTCAAAGCACATTTGCGAACACTTACAAATATGTGATAAACAGGCTACAAGCCGGAGCAGTACATTTCTTGATGCCTGCCGGAATTATAATTCCAATAATATTGATTTATCGGAGCTTATTTCTATTACAGAGAAAAAGGGGTTTAATAATGTTCTTGATGCTTTTCATATTGTAAATGGTAAAGAAATACCTGTTAGGTTTTTTGAAGTTAATAATATAGGGCAAAGAAAACAATTAATACTTACTGATAATGTACATTTACTTAAAGAAATAAAGTTTGAAAATAATTTATATCATGAAATTGAAGCACGCTGGCGGCTTGTAGAAACAGCTTGGGATTTATCTATTTCACGGAATTTATTAGCAATAAATTATGACGATAATGAAAAATTATTATTTACAACAGATAATAATCTTCGTCGTCGTTCAATCACATCAGTTCGCGAAGCTTTGAATGGCTACCAGAAAGGTAAATGTTTCTATTGTTTTGATGATATTTCGGTAGAGGATAATGAAAGCATGTGCGATGTAGACCATTTTTTCCCTCATGTTTTACAACAATACTGTAAAATAAATCTTGACGGAGTATGGAATTTAGTGTTATCATGTAAAGAGTGTAACAGAGGACATAAAGGAAAGTTTGCACAGGTTCCGGAGAAAAAATATCTTGAACGACTATACAAACGAAACGAATTCTTAATCAGCAGTCACCATCCATTGCGAGAAACACTTATTCAACAGACCGGAGGCACACCTGAGCTGCGTCAAGCCTTTCTAAACGAAATGGACAAATTTGCTATAGAATTATTACTGCACAGATGGAAGGCAGAAAAAGAATTTGAATTAATGTTTTAAATCGGAGGAAGTTATGGATCAGACACTTCAATATTACTATGATAATGCCGCCTCATTTTCAGCTGATACGTTAGCCGCAGACATGAGTGACACACAAAACAAATTCCTTGACTATATTACAACAGGTAAAAAAATATTAGATGTCGGTTGCGGCGCCGGACGTGACAGCAAAGCTTTCACCAACGCCGGATATTATGTTACTGCCATAGACGGGTGTAAAACCTTTTGTGATAACATAAAAAATACGGTTGGCTGTGAAGTGATGAACATTACATTTGATCAAATCGATTTTAAGAATGAATTCGATGGTATATGGGCTTGTGCTTCTCTGCTTCATACCTCATCATCTGAAATCACTGCCATTCTAAAGAAAATTGTTAAAGCAGCCAAATCATACGCGCCTATATATCTTTCTTTCAAATATGGTGATTTTGAAGGATATCGCAATGGCAGATATTTTTGTGACTATACAGAACAAAGTTTCAAAGCAGTCTTACCTCATCTACCAATAAACATTATGGACATGTGGATTAGTGATGATGCAAGAATTAATAACTCAACTCGTTGGCTTAATATAATTATGCAAAAAGAAATTGAATGTTGATAAAATATTACTAATCAATCAGGAGGTTGCTTATAATGGATAAACTTACATTTGAAACTACAAATATCAATAGTGCCATTGCTTCATTTGCGGTTGAAGGGATACACCCAAGTGATGAAATAAAAAACTATATTTCTGATCGTATGACTGGCAAAATCAACTGTGAAGCTCAGATAAATAAAATTCTCAGTAAATATAAGAGTAATAATGTTTTCTAAATATTATCTATCTATAACTACTCAATTTATCTATTGCAACACACAAGTAGGTAAATACAAGTACGATGATTTAAAATTAACAGATGAAAGATAAAGGATTGTAAGCGATGAAATTTTTAAAACATCTCAGATACCGGCGCAAGTAAACAGGCACACCGGCGCATCATATAATGCTAAAGAACGATATTTACTGTCAGGAAAATTATTTTGCGGTTATTGCAAAAGCCACATAAACGGCGAATGTGCTCAAAGTAAAAACGGCAATATACATCAATATTACGCATCTATAAGACGAAAGAAAAAGCATAGAGTGTATTTGTGGGAAGATAAAATACTTATTATATATAATTATTTTGGTAAAAATACTGCATCGAACGATGAAGCTGTCTTGGATGAGTTGATAAATGCCATAAACGAAAAATCAGTAGACGAAAATTGTTCGTCTACTGACATTCTTGGTGAACCGGAGGAGAGAACACTCGAACCATTTTCTATTATAATGCTTTCGAGTTCTTTTGTTTCTTCGTCCGTTGGTTCTTTGGTATAATTAAGCCATATTATTATTCTGTCATCATATAAATATATTCTGTGTACAAGGCTTTCTACAAGCTCTTCGTTGTATTCCGCCGCTGCCCTCTTATCTCTCAGTATTTTCAGCAGCTGTTTTATTTGCGCTATTGTCATATCCGGCGCTTTGGCTTTTTCTTCTATGATACTGTATTCGAGATTTGTTTTCTGCTCCTCAAGCTCTTGAAGGCGCTTTGTTAATGCCGGGCTTATTAATCCGGTTGTTTCTATGGCGCGCGTTATATTTTCAATTCCCTTATCTACTTCGGCTATCTGTTCTTCAAGGGATGAAAGTAAAGAGTTTTCACGCGTCCGTCGGTTATTCTCGTCAATCCTTATTGCTATCTTGTCTATGACTTCATCTGTCATGACCATCTCATTAAGGGCTTTGTAGATTTCATCCTCTAAGTATTCCGCCTGTATATTTTTTGTTGTACAATTTACATCTTTCTTCTTATGGTTCGGACAGATATAGTAATAATATTTGTTCCCCGATCGACCTGTACCGCAGTATCCGATCATCATCCGCCCGCAGCAGCCGCAAAATAATTTTGTGCTTAACGGATATTTGCGCTGCTCTGTCTGGCGGCGGAGGGTAGTTCTGTTTGTGTTCTTCATGCTCTGCGCCTTTTCAAAGGTCTCTTTATCTATTATTGCCGGTATTGCATCAGGAATTATTATATCGTCATACTTGTATGTTCCGATGTATCTTATGTTATCGAGAATGCTATATATTCCGTTTGTACGGAATGGTTTCCCCTTTGCATTTGTTATGCCGTGGTTATTCAGATATTTAACAATTTCTGCATTGGTGCTGCCGTTAATGTACAGCTTGTATATAAGCCTGACCTTCTCGGCGTTCTTCTCGTCTATTTCATATAATCCCTCTGAATTACGCTTATATCCCAGAGGCGGAGTTCCGCCCAGCATTTTTAATTTCATTGCGCTTTCTCTCATGCCGCGCTTCATCTTCTGAGCGAGATCCGCGCTGTAATATTCCGCCATTCCTTCAAGCAGGCTTTCCATAAGAATACCTTCAGGCGAGTCCGGGATCGGCTCCATTGCAGATATGACCTTTACGCCGTTCTTTTTTAACCGCGCCTTATACAGCGCGCTGTCATAACGGTTGCGGGCGAAGCGGTCAAGCTTCCACACCAGTACCGCATTGAAAGTTTCCTTTGCGCTGTCGTTTATAAGCTTCTGGAACTGAGGGCGCGTGTCGGTCTTTCCGCTTACAGCTCTGTCAATATATTCTTTTACTATGGTTATTCCGTTCGCTTTTGCAAACTCCTCGCAGTCATGCCGCTGACCTTCGATTGATTGTTCATTCTGCTTGTGCGAAGAAAAGCGGTAGTATGCAGCTGCTCTTATTTGTTCCTTTGCCATTAATATTGTTCTCCTCTCGTCACAATATAAATAACTTTATTTCATTACGGATCACATACTTTACATGGTACCATACCGGCACTGATAGCATCCTCTCTTGTTTTATAAATAACTTGATTTTGTTCTTCAGGCAGATATTCACATGTAGGTCTATGGAACTTTCCTGAGTTGCTGTTTCCTATGTATTCTTTTTCAGTCTTATTTGTTGTACCTTCTGTTGTTGCAACAGCAGCTGCGCCCGTTGTTGCAACGCTTTTATTATTTCCCGGAGCAGATTTATTAACAGCATTCACAGCTATTCCGACAACTATTATTCCTATTACCATATTGACCGTTGTTAAGACAATATCTTTTTTAAACAGTTTTCTCAATCCCTTTGTTATCAATACCATTAATCCTGTTATAGCCGCCCATATCAGAAGTATTACAAGTACACTTATTGAAATTCTAATTAAACTGCTCATATGTTTTCACTTCATCCTTTTATAATTAATAGCTCTTACGAACCCTTTGCTTTCCGCTTCCTCTATAGTATACGCATAAAACTCACCCGAATTTTTGATTTTACAATTATCATAGTTAGGGTCGTTTGGCATATGATATATTCTTTGTCCGGTTAGTTCGTCTATGCTGCACTTTATGCAAGGGTATCTGTTATCCATTTTAACATTTTCATATATTTTTATTTTCAGTTCTGACGCTGCGTCCCTTGCATCCTGCGACATAACTGTAGAGGTTACTATTATGCCTTGTATATGTTTATTAGGCTTTTTTTCTTGCAGATATTTTATTGTTCCCGCAAGCTGAAAAACAGAGTTTTCATGTACTATGTTTTTGATTGACCAGCGTTTACATTGTATAATATATACATTCTCATCCTTCATTGCTATCAGGTCTATACCCTTATCCCTGATACCATACACTGCCCCGTAATATTCAACTTCATATGATTGTTTTTCACACAAATAACCGATATATCTTTCGTATTCCAGACCGACCTCATAATTGGTTTTGTTTTGTCTGCATCTGTATCTGTCCAATTCAAGCTGAGTTTTTTCAGTAGATGATAACAGACTATACTCATAATCAGACAGCCACCTTATATTTTTGGGTGCTATCTGATGTAGCTCCTGTTCTGAATTTAAACGACCTATCGTATCCTCTTTGACTTCTTCATCCTTATGATCTGCATTATCTTCTTTGATTTCCTCGTTATTTTCTTCCTGCCTATTTTTTATTAAGCTATAAAATATACTGAAAGCAAGAAGTATTCCGCTTATTCCTGAGGATATTTCTAATACTGTCATTCTATTCTCCTTTATGTCAAATAGATTGTGAATATATGTACAACCCCCTTAAGCGGGAGTATCAGACTTATTTTTGTCTTGTAACTTGGCTGAATGCTTCTGCCGCTTTTGATACGGTTTCGGATATATCTGCTCCGATATTCGTAGGATCGGTACGCTTTTCTTCAAAATGATCCGTTATTCCCAGAAGCCTGTCAACTGCCGGCTGCATTTCAGGTTGTGATCTGTATGCGTTTATTACTGTTTTTTCTTTTTCAGATAATAAAATTTTATTATCTGTTTCTGTTTTTACCCCTTGCAGACTTCTATTTGGAATATTTGATTTTCCTAACAGATAATCTAAATCCACATTGAAGAAGTCCGCTATCATTTCTATTGTTTCTAATCCAGGTTCTCTTTCCCCTCGTTCATACATATTAACGCTGCTTTTTGATATGCCTATATAATCAGCAAATTTTTGTTGAGTTAGGTCTTTAGATTGCCGCAGCTCTCTTAATCTTTTAGAAAATTTTGTCATTGTACGCACCTCTTTCATATATATTATACACTTTTCGTGCACTTAAATCAATGTTGAATGTGCACAAAAAGTGAACTGCTTATTTGTTTAAAATTTTTATGTAAATCATATTGACATTTGAGCACAAATAGTGTACAATATAGAAAAAGCACAAAGCGTGTTCACAAGAAAGGAGATGCTTAAATGTCAAGTGGCGCAATGTTAAGGGCACTTCGCGGAACGAGATCACAGGATTCCATTGCCCGTGATATTGGTATCACAAAATCATCATGGGCTATGTATGAGAGAAACGAAAGAACTCCGCGAGATGAGATTAAAATAAGAATTGCCGAATATTTTGGTAAGACTGTACAGGAAATTTTTTTTGGGCACAATGAGCACATATAGTGCTTTAATAATTTGCTTTCCACCACTGCCGGAGTGAATACTCCCCCTTGTCCCTTCGGGACGTTCCCCCTCAGAGATGGGGACAAGGTTTAGCTGGCGGCGGAAGAGATTGATTGGAGATGATGAGAGATGGAAAACAGATATGGCTGGGAAGTAGATCCCGTATCAGAGAAGATACTAAGAGATAATCTTAATAAATTTGGTTATGTTACGATCTATTCTACATTTGCAGGAATCATTGAGGGTATTCTTTGTCTCAATGAACTTTCGGACCATGAGAAGATTAAGGAAATCAATGGTGCAGTCGCGGCACTTGCTATTGTTTCCGGCAATGATGAATAGGTATTTAAGGAGTACAATATGAATTACATGAATCAAATTGCTAATCTTCTCGGCGTTGAGCCGGGCGAAAGATTTGATATAAAAGATGGCGATAGTATAAAGAAAGACTATTATTTCGATGAATCCGGGTTGCGCAGAAAAGATGACTGTCGTACGCCCTGCACAATGAATAAGCTTCTCAATGGAATGTCCGAAATTGTCAAGCATCCGTTAATGGACAAAGCAACTCAGATTGACTACAAAGCAGCATGGGAGAATTTAAAAGAGATTTTAAAAGACTCCCTTGAAATTGCTGAAATGATAAAACCCAGATCCACTACCGAATATGAGTTCATTGTTTCACAGCTCCGAATTGATTTTAATACGGAGATTTTGAAGAAGATGCAAACTGTTGAAAGTGAATTAGCGAAAGGAGCCGAAGATGAAGGAAACCGAAGCTGAACCGCGCAAGGTTTATATTGCATCCCCTCTTGATGTGGAGGCGATCCCCGATTATGCTATTGAGCGTCTGGCTGATATGCTGCGCTGTATTGCCGCGAGCGGCATTGATTTTGATAATGAAACAGAAAGAGCGTAGATATGAAATATAACATCAGCAATCTTTCACCGGATGAAAAATTATTTTTTACCGGTGAAAGTTCTGATTTGATATATCCGGATGAAAATATGCAATGCTCTATATGCAAAAGAAAAATTAAAGCTAATGAATGCTTCTATATTGTAGATGATAAAATATTCTGCCGCAGAGATGAGTGCGCAAAGTACGCTAAACAAGCTATTTTAAATCTTGTTGAGGATGATTACATATATGAAAATTGAGATACCGGAGGTATATTATTATGACTGTAAGAGATTTATTGGAGCTCCTTCATGGAGTTCCGCTTGATTCAACTATTGATATGGTGCAATGTTTTGACGCTGCATCCGGCGATGAACTCAGCTGCGTCGGCGTCGCTTTCGACGGATGCATCAGCGCACAGCTTGAGCTGGGTGATAAAGGCGCTTTTCATGTTACTCTCATCGCTAAAGGTGAGGACCTTCATACTGAAGTAACCAATACAGATAATGACGAATGCTTATAATTACTTGATGAAGCTTGCCGCATGTGACATTGATCAGACTGTGCTGATTGATAGGATTAATTCACGGTACGGAAACGTTGTTTCTTTTGGAGTTAAACCGGTTCGGTTTGCTCCGTTCGGACTTCCGGCTCTTGATGATAAGCTTGGCGGCGGGTATCCGAAGGGGAAGATTGTACATATCTATGGAGAAGAGTGTTCCGGGAAAACCAGACTTGCGCTTATGGCATGCGCTGAAGCATTTCGCAGCGGGGGATCAGCCTGTTTCATTGATGCGTCTCGCTCACTATCATATAATTATGCGTCAGCTCTTGGGTGCCCGGATAACATGCCTGTGCTTTATCCTGATACTCTTGAACAGATGTTTAATATGGTAATGTATTTATTGTATCCTGGGTTGCTTGATCTTATTGTTATTGATACGCTGCTTGCCCTGCCATCAAAGCAAATGCCTAAAAAGATAGTATCGTATAGTAAAGAGAATACAGGAGCTTTGATTTCTTCATTCCTGTCTGTTATATCGCCAATGCTTTATAAAACGGGAACGACATTAATATGTCTTTGCGATATGAGCATAGATCCCTGCAAATGGTATGGCAATCCTCTGCACCCTCAGGGCGGACGTGCCATAAGATTTTATTCGGCGCTATCTCTATATTGTAACAGAAGATATGAAGATTTCACAGATAATGTCGGACCTACGCCACACTATATTCATGCCGGTGTTAAGTCGTTAATCAAAGTAGAAAAAAATAAACATGGACGGTCTCAATTTACTGTTCCATTTTTTGAGAGGTGATAAGAATGAGAGATGTTTTATTGTTTTTTGCCGGAGCTGTTTCCGGCGCTGCTGTTGCTTTAATTGTATTAGCACTCTGCGCCGCTGCTTCTGAATGGAAGGAGCGGCGGAAAAGATGAGCTATTATTTACCTTCTCTGATTGCAACATATATATTTGTAATCGTTTTGTGGATATGTATGTTGTGGCGCATTCTTAATCGCCGCCGCAAGGCGGAGCTGCTCAGAGAGCGGCGGGAAGCTGCGAGGGCGGCGGAAAATGAAGAATTTGATTTCATTATGAGATGCCGCATTGATCTTGAAAGAGCTATGAAAATGCCTGTCGGTGTTCACGGCAGACAGAAAAAACCTATAAGGAAAGCTGTCGGACTGTTTTCTGACAGCGAGGCACAGATGTTCTTAGCGAGAAAGGAGTTAAAAAATGAGAGCTAACTTAAATATTGATATTGATAAACTGCATCCGCATCCTGATAATCCGAGGGCATTCCTCGGAGACCTCACGGAGCTTACGGACAGCATTAGAGCGGTCGGTGTTTTACAGCCGCTTACTGTAGTTTGTGGCTATGGATTGTCTAAGCCGGATGATTACACTGTTGTTATAGGTCACCGCCGCTTGGCTGCGGCAAATGCAGCCCCGCTTTTTAAGGTGCCATGTATTGTGGTTGAGATGACAAAGAGCGAACAGATCGCCGCTATGATGATTGAGAACGAGATGCGCGAGCCGCTTACTCCGTGGCAGCAGTCTAAGGGCTTTCAGATGATGCTTGATCTGGGCGACAGCGTTGAGCAGGTTGCTGAAAAGACAGGCTTTTCAGAGTCCACCGTCCGCCGCCGCATTAAGCTCCAACAGTTAGACCATGACAAAATGGATAAGATAGATTTTAATAACCGCGATAAGTCAAAACAGATTGATCTCATTGATTTTGAACGGCTGTTTGAAATCAATGATCCCGATATGCGAGACGAATGTCTTAATGCAATCGGTACAAAAGAGTTCGATTTTAAGGTAGAGTCAAAAATCTCTGAAGAAAAGCGGAATGAAGCCCGGCAGAAGCTTATTGACAGAATGAACACACTCGGATGGCAGCAGCTCACTAATATTACTTCCGATTATTCTTATCTTTGTTCTATATATAATGACTGTTCTATTGATTATGTGTGTGAGGATTATAAAGACGAGGATATATATTATAAGCTTGATCCTTATTCTATTTTTGCTTATATATATGATCCTGATGTTGACGAAGAAGAAGATGAAACTGAGGATGATAATGCAGAAACACAAGAGTCGTTCAATGAAAGGAAGGCAAAGCTTCAGGAGCTTGTTGATATTCTTAAAACAAGAAGCAATAAGTTTGTTTCGGAAAAATTTCCGGATATCCTCAAGGCTGACAGACTGCCGTTTATGAAGTTTATGCTTCTTGGCACAATCAATTCCGGTTATTTTGATTATGAAAAAATATCCGATCTGCTTTGTTTTGAATGTGAACGTAATGAGCTCGGCGGTGTTAATACCTCTAAAGCAAAAGACAGCATTCTTGATCGCTTTAATGAAAAGCCTTATCATGTTATGCTTGTATGCGCGTATGTGAAATTAACTGGCAGCTATTCTTTCTTTTATGGACATTCACTATGTCGCATTACATCTAATTGTGTTCCCGAAGCTTATAATTGTCTTGAAGGTATGGGCTTTGATATTTCCTTGGAAGAATGGCAGCTCATCAACGGAACGCATGAGCTGTATACTAAGAGATGATTACGCCTCCTATTCTATATTTTATTATATAGGTTCCCGGCAGCTCTTCAATCAGAACTGCCGCCGGAGCCGGTTATGGTGATTGTTATGTTTAATGAAGAATTGATAAGCTTTCAGCTTATGCTGAAGGCCGGTTATAAAAACAGATCCGGCAAGCCCGGAACGTCCGAAGAGCAAAAAGAAAAATTTGCAGGGTTTATTGACAAGATTGACAGAACTATTGCTGTTCTAAAAGCAGCAATATATTCACCTCAGGCGGTCAGAGAGGCGGCAGCGCGCGAGGATCCAGATGATATAAATACTCCGCTTGGACACCTTGACCGATATTTATTTAAGGTCTGCCGCGTAACCAATCCGAACAAATACCGCGATCATATTAATGAAGATACCGATTACATATGCATCGGCAACTCCTGCACCTGCACCGAGACGGGTGTTGTGGATTATCTTCAGCTCACAGACAAGTGGCTGTCGAATTGGTCATTTATGGCACAACTTGAGGATTTGGAAATAAAAGGAGATTATAAATTTGATTAAGTATTATGTTATATTAAGAGGTGTGCCGCCGTAGCGGTTGGGATCACATATTGGTTCAATATTTACTCAATGCGTTTTCAAAAAATAAAGAATATAAACCATAAAATATTTTGTGTAACTCCGATTTTATTTTGTTGATATACCCCCACCACCTAATCGGAGATTGCTGATCGAGTTTACCCCCCTGTTTGCTCAGGGGGTTCAGACTTGATAAAACAATTAAATTTAGCGACATAAAGGAAGTGATTTGATGTACAGACAGAAGCGGACAGAGCTTCGCGACGGTGATATAATTATGGTCGAGAAGGGATATGCTCCCCGCATCGGCAAGAAGGGCGGTCGTGGTCAGATAATTTCCGTTACTTCTGAGAAGCAGAAGGAAATAAATGCTAACCGTGCATCCCGTAACCGTATCAATCTCATAATAAATAATTTCAACTGGAGGTATGAGCTTGGCAAGGTTACTTACCGAGGTGATCACTGGATCACTCTTACATACAAAAAAGATATGCGCCCGGCTGACATTGACTCTGCACATAAAATTTTTACTAAGCTTCTTCAGTTCATCAAGAGAAAGCATCCCGAAGTTAAGTACATGGGAAAGACGGAGCTTCCGCCCTCCGGTAATGTACATCATCATCTTATTATCTCACGGCATGAGATAAACGGTCATGATGTTATTCTTGATCTCATCAAAAACAAATGGTTCAAGTATTCGGCAAATGTCAAATGTGAAGAGATATATTCTCTTCTGGATGAGCAGCTTGCAAATTATTTTATCAAGTGTGAACACAGTCATAAGTGCGACAAATGCAAATACACCCAGTCGCTCAATTTAAAAAAGCCTGTTGTCAAGGTTAAGATACTCAAGCCCAAGACGTTTCGGAAAGAACCGAAAGCAATTAAGGGTTATGAAATTGTTTCGGTCAACAATTATCAGGACTATTTCGGATTTGACGCGCAGCGGTATGTTATGCGCAGGATCGGCAGGAGGTGTTAGGCTTGCCGGGTGCGATTGAATTTCTTGAGCATTATTCACTTTTGAAAAAACGATATGATTTTCTTAGCGGGCGGAAGGATGTGCCGCTGTCGGCTGTGATGCTTGTTAAGCATGAGATGGACGAGGTCACGCAGTTTATTGACCGGATAGACAATGAGCTGTATGGCTTTATTTTGACGCTCAAATATATTGAGCTGAAGAAAACAGATCAGATCGCGCGAGTGATCAATTACTCCCAGCGTCAGACAGAGCGCTTCATCGCGGCGGCAAAGGCAGAAGCTGTTAATCTGTATGCCGAGACTTACGGAGATTGACGGCGGCGCTTTTGCCGCCCTTTTTTTCTCTGTTGGGTCTTAGTGATACAGTACCGCAGCCGCCGTATTTTTTCACCATAACTGTTTTTGTTCAGTGCCGCTGACTATGGTGGCATATAATATGATTCCATATTTTTCTGTTGGCTCATTGCAGTATCTGTCTGTCCTTCGCGTGCATTACTTCTGCCGGTTGCGTAGTTTCGTCTGTTCAGCTTTTCGACAGAAAAGATGTATCAAGCGCCGTCGGCTGTACTCCGTTTCGTGCGCGCAGATTTTTTGTTCATTTGTTAAAGATGGCGGTAAATGTCGTTGAATGGCGGTATTAATTTGTGGTATAGTATTCATGATGAAGGTAAGTCTTGGCGGACAGTTACCGGCATCTCTCATTTTTTTATCTCGCTGTGGTACCCCGGTGAATTGTGCCGGGGTACTCCTATAAATAATTATTATTCTTTTACGCGCACGCGCGCGCGAAGTTTGTAAGTAGGAAAATTTTCAAAAAGTAGACAAAAGTGTACAAAAAATTTAGTTTATCAGAAAGGGCGTGACGGTTTGAAAAGGCTGAATGATTTGCATATGCAAGCCATTTTTTTACTTGTCGAGGGCAG
>JBJEIV010000169.1:0-2813 GCA_051877395.1 Candidatus Ornithomonoglobus sp. | reverse complement strand
GACACTACATGGAACGATATTGAGAACGACGGCTACGGCATTACCGATATGAAGTATTTCATGTTAAGCGACGCTGAGATGCGCAAGTCGCATGATGGAGTCTGGATTAACGGGAACTACATGACCTACAGTGATATTGGAGTGGAAACCGGCACGGCATTTGACAATGCATATTGGCGGGAATCTGTGTCACAGGCGGTTCCTTTTATGAAAAAGTGGTACTTCATACTGGATAAGCGGGACCGCGGCACTCCTTCTGTAGTATGCTGCTTTGACCCGCAGAACGGCGAATTTAAGGAGCTGTGCGAGTTTCAGGACAACTGGGATAATTTCTCGGATACCTTTGCCGGACTTGGCTGTGTAAACGGTGTGCTGTATTTTAACGGAGCAAAATGTATCTATTCATATGATCTGTCAAACCCTCCCGAGGGAAATGCTCCGACGGTGTTTAAGGAGCTGAATCTGCCTGACGGCTACAGCATTTATTCATCATATATCGGAGGCGCAAGACTTTATTACGGAATAGCCTGCGCACCGGGTTACTATACGAACATTGTTGAGGGCGGCAGTCTGCTGATTGATGATTTCGTAATAAATGAGGTTCGTACCGACGGTGAAAAGCTGCACATACGCTTTGCAACCGATGATGTTGTATCGGATCCGCACAAGGTGTTTTTCGTTGTAAAATACAATGACGGACATCTGTACACCTACAGTGGTATTATTGACGGTATGGAGTGGTTTGAGTTTGATGAGGATACGGACGGCGGAATGCCTGAAATATTTGTATGGGATGAGAAGATGAGACCGTATATAAACCGCTACTATATTGAAGGCGTATATCATGATTATAAATAAATTGAAGGGGATTATATCAAAACTAAATTATTGTTTACCTGCATAAAGCCTCCCTCCAAAGCGCCGTAGGCGCGTTGCAGGGAGGCAAGCAAACAATAATTTATTGCTCTAATTTCAAACACATGAATTTCAGCTTAAACAAAGTTGAAAAAACCTGATAATAGAGCCGGTTCTGTTTTGATATAATCCCCTTTTATTGGTTTATTTGCTTGTCGAGCCGAAGCCGCCGTCTCGTATGCCGTCGGCTTCATCATCAAGGGTTATGCCGTATTCAATGAATATGCCCTGGCAGAAGCCGTCGCCGCGGCTGAGGCTTACGGTTTTGCTTTCGTTGCTGTCATTTGTGATCTTGCAGAAGATATGTCCCTCGTTTGTGCTGTAGTAATAGTCGCTGTCTATAATGCCGACAGTGTTATTCATCTGTAAACGGTATTTGAAGCCGAGACCGCTTCGCGGATATAGCTTAAGCACCCATTCCGGCTCCATCCACACCCGGATGCCTGTAGGGATTTTTATCGTTTCGCCGGGCTTTAAGGTGAACGCCTCCGGTGTAAAGAAATCATAGCCCGCGGAGCCCTTTGTGGCGCGGAGGGGGAGCTTTATCTCATCATATATCTCAGCCGCGTTGCTGCCCGGGAATGTCTCCTCACAGGCTTCTTTAAACTGCCCGAAGCTGACCTTCTCAAATTTTGCTATTCTTTTCATATGTTAATCTCCTTTTTTGTGAATGCCCTTTATAGGCTGGAAATGAATGCTTTTATTTTTTCAATAAACGTTTCGGCATTGTCAACCTGCTGCCTTGCTTCATCCTTGGATAATATATAAAAATCCTCATAGTCTGCTTCTTGCCGTATTTCAAATGCGTTCTGCAAAATATAAGAGCAATCCTTGTCAAAAATAGCAGTTTTTATATAATTCTGTTGGAAATATGCAATAACACCGGAATGCTTTTTTCTGTCTTCTCCGTCGAGTGCAAGTATGGTGCGGGTGCTGTGAAAAATAGCATAATAAGCTCTGTTTGCCGCAGCCATGAAGCTGTTATTTTCAAGTAAAAGCTTAGCATCGTTTAAACAAATTTCTGCTTTTTCTAATCGGTACAGAGCCAATTGATTTTTTCGTTGTCAAGCAAATACAACACCGTCCTTTAGTATATTCTTGTAGAACGGCAATGTATTCTTCCACCGCTCAAAGAGCTTTACGCTTTGCAGCTTTACGGCTATAAAAACGTTATTTTCTACATTCAGGTCAGCTGTGAAGCAGCTGAATCCCCAGCGGTACTTATTCAGTTCTTCCGGAGTCATATCCACCATAACCATTATGTCAATATCTGATTCATCAGTATAATCGCCGCGCGCATACGAACCGTATAATATTATGCTTTTCAGATTTTCTCCGAATACTGATTTTGAATATTCTGTCAGCTGCATAATCAATTTATTCAATAATGATTTACTACACATTGATATCACCGCCCTTTATAATAATTATACAATAAATATACCGCAAAATCAAGCCCTTGATTAAATTTTAACAAATTGTATTGCTTTTTGATTTTCGTTGTGATATAATATATACCATGCATTAAGTACTTCACATTGACTATAGAAAACTTAGTCAAAAGCATATAGATGAAATTGATAAGTTTTTTAATAAACTGACAGGATGTGATTATATGAGCGAATTACTTAAAAAATGCACCGCGGCTCAGCTTGCGGCGCAGAGAATGGCGAGCGTTTCCGCAGAGGTTAAGGACAAGGCTCTTGAGGCTATAGCAAAGGCCCTTACAGACCGCAGCGATGAGATCCTAGCCGCAAACAGGATGGACCTTGAAAATGCGGAGGCTAACGGTGTTCGCAGGGCTATGATAGACAGGCTTACACTCACAAAAGAACGCATTAAGGGGATCGCAGACGGTGTTCTTCAGGTCAGGGCGCTGGCTGACCCTATCGGCGAGG
>JBJEIV010000168.1:0-2830 GCA_051877395.1 Candidatus Ornithomonoglobus sp. | reverse complement strand
CGCATGAGGATTGCCCATTGAAACGCCTGTTACAAGGTATTCCTTACCGTCAACCGTTACCGGCTGACTGATAAAGCGGTCAAGCTCCGAATCAATCGGTATATTCTTCGGAACAAGCTCAGGCTGTCCCATGTTAACTCTTACCGTTTCAACCTCGCCGTTATCGTCAAGGTGAAGCTCAAGAATTTTAATGCCCGCAAGTGTTTCAAGCGTCAGAGTCGTTTTATCGGTAAGACCCTTATCATGAACATATTTTCCCACACAGCGGGTCGCGTTGCCGCACATCTCTGCCTGAGTGCCGTCGCTGTTATACATATCCATTCTGAAATCCGCAACATCGGATCGACATATAAGAACAAGTCCGTCCGAGCCTATGCCGAAGTGTCTGTCCGATACTGCCTTCGCTGTGGCGTTAATGTCCTCAAGCGTCCTGTCAAGACAGTTAACATAAATATAATCGTTGCCCGCCCCGTGCATTTTTGTAAATTTAAACGTCTGCATCGTTAATTAAGTCCTTTCATTTTTATGCGTATATTTTTCATTCGCCGTCGATATTTAATATCGTCCGCGCGGTATCTATAGTCCTTGCGCCCGTGTCCATGCTTCGTTTCTGGATAAACCTGTGCGCCTGCTGCTCTGTCATATGGTACCGTTCCATCAGAAACAGCTTAGCCTTTTCAATCACCTTATTTTCCTCGGGCGATCGTATATTTTTTTTCTTGTGCTCCTGTATGTGTCCAAGGAATACATTAATTGACGAAATAAGTCTCTGCCTTGTTACCGGCAGCGGCAGGATAAATATATCGTCATTATCTATATCGTCAACATGCTCTGCTCTTACTATCGACATCAGCCTGCATCCTGAATGCAGATGCTCATATACCTCATCGGCAACCATATCCGGCAGCTTAAAGCCCATTATTATAAGAACCTCGTCATAATTGTCGATCACACGCAGCAGCTCGGCGGCAGAATGACAGACCGCATTATCGGTTTCAAATCCGCTGCCTTCAAGCATGCTTTTAATTTTCATTGCCGTCTGCTCCTGCGAAAAAGCCAGAATAATACGTTCCAAAATCTACCCTCCTTACCGTCAGATAATTTGATATTGTTCAGTTAATACTGAACCAGGTATCTGTCAAGCTCCCATTTGCTTACCTGACGGCGGTATTCATCATATTCGGCTTCCTTGTTCGCAATATAATGCTCCTTCAGCTTTGCGCCGAGAAGGTCATCAATAAGCTGTGAATCCCTTGCTATCTTCAATGCCTCATTA
Source organism: Candidatus Ornithomonoglobus sp. (assembly GCA_051877395.1). Lineage (GTDB taxonomy): Bacteria > Bacillota > Clostridia > UBA1381 > UBA1381 > Ornithomonoglobus. Next base: position 1,554 of record JBJEIV010000168.1, on the reverse strand, counting down.
AGACTTACCGGCATTTTCTTTATTCCCATAAGCGATCTTTCTTCCTCGCTGATATCACTCACATTCATACCGATGCTCGGCGGAAGCTCAATGCTGTTATCCTTTATGCCCGCAAGACCCGCCTTGAGGATTGCGGCAATTGCAAGGTAGGGGTTTGCCGTGCCGTCCGGTGAGCGGTATTCTATAAGCGAATTTTCCGGCTTTCGCGTTCTTATCGCTCTTATGAGAAGGCTTCTGTTGTTTTCCGACCATGAGATGTGGCACGGAGCGTCTGCTCCCGGAATGAAGCGTCTGTAGGAATTTACCGTAGGATTGGTAAGACATGCGATTTCGCGCGTATAGTGAAGGAGTCCGGCAATGAAGCGGTATGCCGCCGGAGCGAACTTCTTCGCCTCAGGGTCATATTCAAACAGGTTCCTTCCGTCCTTTTCAAGCCACATATTAAGGTGCATACCCGAGCCCCATTCGTTTGCAAACGGCTTCGGCATAAAGGTCGCGTGCAGACCGTTACGCTTTGCAATCGTTTTTATAACCATCTTGCTCGTTATGATTCTGTCCGCGGTTGTGAGCGCGTCGTCAGCCTTGAACACTATCTCATGCTGACCGCGCGCCATTTCATGGTGGGAAGCCTCGATCACATATCCCATTTCCTCAAGGGTAAGGCATATATCGCGTCTGGTGTTTTCACCGTTATCAAGCGGGGCCACATCAAAATAGCTGCCGTGATCGTTTGTTTCCGTTGTAGGTCTGCCCTGCTCGTCGGTGTTGAAGAGGAAGAACTCCATTTCCGGCCCGATTTTAAAGGTAAAGCCCATTTCCTCCGCTTCCTTGATAACTCTTTCGAGTATAAGTCTCGGATTATATTCAAGCGGCTGACCGTCAGGTGTGCATACGTCGCAGATCAGTCTTGCGACCTTGCCGTTGTGCGGCCGCCACGGGAATATTGCAAAGGTTGTCAGATCCGGATGCAGGTACAGATCGCTTTCTTCAATATTTGCAAAGCCGTCAATTGCGGAGCCGTCAAAGATACAGAGATTGTCAAGCGCGTCATTAAGCTTATCAACCGTTATTGCCATGTTGCGCATACGGCCGAGCATATCGGTAAACTGTAATCTTATAAATCTGACATCCTCGTCCTCAACTCTCTGTAATATTATATCTTTAGGTGTCATAACAATACCTCCTGTATATGATAATTCGAAAATTTATATTATATACTTATCAAAAAAGGCGCACAAAATAAAATGTGCGCCTTTGCATGTAAGCATATTATAACATATGTTTATGTGTTTTTCAAGACCTTTTTGCAAAAATATTATCTTGAATTCTGTGTTGTCAAGAGATATGAACCATTTCTCATAAAAAGTATCGCTGATCTCTCGATATGGATAACTTTTCCAACCACCTGTAGCTTTTATGCCGCGAAAGTCACTTGACAATGAGAGAGAAGGTATGATAGGCTCAGCCAGGGCGCTGCCCTTGGGCTTGCCGCCTTAGCGCCATGACATCATGCCTTCAGAGGCTCGTTGTCAAGTGAACCGTGGAATAAATGCG
>JBJEIV010000167.1:0-2833 GCA_051877395.1 Candidatus Ornithomonoglobus sp. | reverse complement strand
ATAAGCTGCATTTGCCAGCACATTTGCGCCTGAATTGGCGCCGATCTGAGCTCCGCCTGCGATCGCGCCTATCGCTGCGCCCATGCCGAACTCCTGCGCGGCTCTTGACCCACTGATAACCGCATTATCATCCGTAAGAGAAACAAGCTTATTGTCGTTATTTGAAACAAGCTTCTGCATCCCTTGAGAAATAATACCCTGCACAACCTCTTCTTTGCCTTCGTCCAAAGATGACAGCACCCAGTCTTTTATAGTATTTTTTACAGTTCCCTTTTCTGCATTTACAAGCTTTTTAGGAAGCTGTTCAATACCGCCGCCGATTTCAATGCCCGAATTGATAAGAGCCGACATCAAAGCTGTACAGCTTGCCGCAAGCTGTTCTTTGGTGTCAAGCGCAGCATTTTTATTGTTGGTTTTCTTCTGCTTCTGCTCAATCATACTGTTTACAGTATCTTCGTACTCATCGCCCGCGGTTGTCATAAATGAAGTCCAGAACTGAGGATTTTTCAACATTGCCTGCGCTGCCGCTGTCGTGTATTTGCCAAGCGTCTTTGCAGAAGCAGAGCCGCTGGAAATTATATCTGCCTCGGCTGCCGCGCTTAAAGCTCCTGCTCCTGATGTACCCAAAGCCGTAGCTTCGCCTATGCCGGCAGTCATAATAGCAAGAAGCGCCTGCGGTATCTGATTGATTGTACCGCTTACAAGCTGTGCCGCTGTTGTCCACCCCTTGCCTCTTGATGCCGAAGCCTGCAGCATGCCCTCATGTCCCTTTTCATAGGTACTTGAGTAATAATTTGAAGCCTTTTTTATGGGGTCATATTGATTGTTTTTGCCAAACACATCCGGTACTATAAAATCTATAGCCTTAAAAAGAGATGAATTAAACTGATTAATTCCGTCCATTCCCGCTTTACCAAGCCACGACAAAAAACCTGCTTTTTTGTTATCCTTCTTATTGTCAGACGTGTTTGCCATATTTGTAGCTTTATTTGCCTTTTCCCGTTCAGACCGCAGCTTTTTATAATTCTCAAGCACACGCTTTTCACCGTCATTTTTAGGGGAATAGCTGTTAATGCCATTCCCCTCTACTGCTTTCATCAGTCCATAACTTACCGAATAGGTTTTACCGTCTGAACCCGTAGCCGTATATTCTTTATCTTCGGGAAGCGTGTAACCCGATTTCTTCAAAGCATTCCTTGCTCTGCTCTGCCAATTCGCCATTGTGCACCTCCTGATTATTTGCCGTTTGCGCTTGCATATCCATTATTCCATTTGTCTGTAAGGCTGTTTGCACTGTACTGTTCGATATCATCAGCGCTTATTCCTGCGGCGTGCAATATCGTATTTGCCTGATTATCGGTCAGGGATGTATCACTGTATACAGTGCGTATCATGTATTGCTTTGCCAGATCATTGCTTGTCGTCCATGACCCGGACATTTTTTTCACGCTCAAGCCGGCAAAACTATCACCATATGTTTTCTTCATGCCTTCGTTAAGATATTCAATATACTTATCGATATTACTGTTACTGATTGCGGACTTGCTTGATGAGCTGCTGCTTCCGGAGCTACTGCTTCCGGAACTGCCGCCGGACTTACTTGAACCGCCGCTTGTGCTGCCCGACGAGCCGCTTAAGGCCGCTGCTTGACTGTTAAGTGCCATCTGAGATTCTGTTGTAGCTGCAATCTCCGCAAGATTCTGATTGCCTGATAGTGTCTGTAAATCGTATGCAGACTGATTGTTTGCATCAATTGCATAGCGCGCTTCGACATTCGGAGCGTACTCGGTAGGCTTATAATATTTATTCACATAACCATCATCTATATACTCACCGGTTATATTCTGCTTGTCGATTCTTGCCTGTTCAGCCTGCGCTATGCCGTTCTGATACTGTTGAATACGCTCCTTGTCCTGTTTACTCTCCTCCTTTGCAAGCTCCGCCTGTAACAGAGCGTCATAGTTATTAATGATCTGCATATAATCTCTATCAAGATTTACATTGCCGTCCTTGTCATAATACGGATTATACTGAATTGTAGAAGCAATAGGAGCATAGCCGGTAGTTTCTGCATCAATCTGACGGGCTTGCGCATCGGTCTGACGCGCTTGCGCATTTGTAAGACTTGCGTTAGCTTCCGTAGCCTTTCTTCCGGCTGCCCTGTCAAGCATGTCCTGCCAATTCTCATAATACGACTGCCCCACGCTCTGCTCACGTGCCGCCGCGACATCTGCCGCCTCTGCAAAGCCCTGCGCTGCCTGCGCTCCTGCGAGAACATTGTTGCGGTTTGTCTCATTCGTTGTATTCATTCCTGATATTCTATCAAGGTATGCCTGTCTTGCCTGTTCTGCCGCTATCTGCTGCCCTGTCGCCAGAGATGCCTCTCTTTGTCTGCGTGCGTTGGCTGCTGCAAAACTGTCTATATTTCCTACGTTGCTTGCCGCGCTGTCAGCCGCCGCATTAAGCGCCGCTTTGTCGGACGCGTACTCATATGCAGGCATTATACTGTCCCATGTTGACTTGTATTCATCTGTATTGGTTATATCCTGATTTGCATAGTCAAACTGAGCCTGAGTATTATCGCCCAAAGCTTTGTACTGCTTTAACGCTTCATCACCGAATTGACCTGTGAGAGTACCTGATTTGCTGTTCATGTCCTTTACACTCTGCATGGTCTGATTATACGCCGCATTATCCACGCTGCTATCGGCAGTCCATCCCTGTTTTGCCGCCACATCGTTAAACACGCTGTCGAGCTTGCTTGTATCATTCCAATATGAAACGCCATCTGACGAAATTGTATCAGGTGTGCCTAAAAGCTGCCCACCAAAAT
>JBJEIV010000166.1:0-2835 GCA_051877395.1 Candidatus Ornithomonoglobus sp. | reverse complement strand
ATGGCAGGGGCTGTTGGGGGAATTTATTATAACGAAAGTGACAAGGTTTATCACGTGCAGGATGACGGAACTCATTCGGTTGTGAGCGAAAGAGCTCTGTTTGAAAAAATTTCGGGCGGAATGAAGGGTCTTTATGCAGAAATGCATGTTGATGAAGAAGGTCTTTACGGAGGTCTTGAAAACGACGACAGGATGAATGACACGTTATGGTCGCTTAATAACTGTCTTAACGCTGTTGTCACCTACCAGCGCGGCGAAGAAACCACAGTGCTGGACGGAGGCACAATACATACATGGCTTTCGGTTGCCGATGATTATTCGCTGTTGTTTAATGATGAGGCAATTGCTTCATTCGTAAGTGAGCTTGCCGGACTTTACGACACAGTAGGCACAACAAGGACCTTTATAGGCTCCGGAGGCGCAGAGGTAAGTGTTTCAGGCGGAGACTACGGCTGGAAGGTCAACCAGGAACAGGAGGTTGCGGAGCTCAAGGATATTATTCTTGCAGGACAGCCCGTAACGCGTGAGCCTGCATACAGCAGAACCGCGGGTTCTCATGGTCAGAACAATGATTTGCCGAATACATATGTTGAGGTTAGTATAGCGGCGCAGCATTTATGGTATTACAAGGATGGAGAGCTTATTATTTCAAGCGATGTTGTTACAGGTAATCCATATGCCGGCAACGGTACTCACACAGGAGTATACTATATTAAGTATAAAGAGAGAAATGCAACACTCGTTGGCGCAACTTATCAGACACCGGTCAGCTTCTGGATGCCTTTTAACGGCGGTGAAGGTCTCCATGATGCGACATGGAGAGGCGTATTCGGCGGCAGTATTTATATGGGCGGCGGCTCGCACGGATGTGTAAACTGTCCATACAGTACCGCACAGAAACTTTTTGAAAATGTAGAGCAGGGAGATCCTGTAATCGTTTATTGATTTGAATTAAGGAGCGTGCACACCTCTGTATTTACGGAGGTGTGTTTTTGATGAAAATTTGTAAATTTAAAAAAATAATGTTGCAAAACATGGTCAGTAATGATATAATGAAATGCGGAAGCTTAGAACATAGCCGAAAAAGAGGGTGGTTGTATGCCGAGGACAGAAAGACAGAAGCTGAAGCTTTATTTTATAATAGAACTATTTAAGAAAAAAACAGATGAGGATCATCCCATTTCCATATCTGAGATCATAGATTATCTGGCGGAGCTGGGCATTAAAGCGGAGAGAAAAAGCATCTACCGCGATATTGAGGCAATGAATGAGCTTGGCTATGACATAATACAGGTACATAATAAAAGATTTACCTATTATCTCGCTAACCGCGATTTTGAGACTGCCGAGCTGCGGCTTCTTGTCGACGCGGTGCAGGCTTCAAGGTTTATCACCAAGAAGAAGTCAAATGAGCTTATCAGAAAGCTGGAATCGCTCACCACTGAGTACGATGCAAGTAAGCTGAACAGTCAGGTTTTCGTCGCCAACAGGATCAAGGCTTCCAATGAGAGCATATACTATAATGTAGACAGTATTCATAACGCAATTCAGGAGAATTGTAAAATCACATTTTTATATTTTGATTGGGATATAAATAAGAAAAAGGTTTTCCGCCATAATGGGGCAAAATATGTAATAAGTCCCTGGGCGCTTATATGGAATAACGAAAATTATTATCTGATAGGCTATGATTCGGCAAGTAAGATGATAAAGCATTACCGTGTAGACAGAATGACATCAATTGATATTCTTTCCCAAAAGCGTGAGGGAAAAAATGATTTCTGTGAGATCGATGTTGCGGTCTATGCAAGACGGTTCTTCGGAATGTACAACGGTGAGATCACAACGGTCACGCTGTCCTGCGCAAAAAATATGACCAATGCCGTTATTGACAGGTTCGGCAGGGAGGTACGCTTCAGACCGGAGGCCGATGGTGAACGTTTTGAGGTGGATGTTAATATTGCGGTCAGTCCCGTGTTCTATTCATGGGTATTTCAGTTCGGCGGTCAGGTCAGAATTACATCTCCGGCATGGGCGGCGGAAGGACTGAAAGAGATGGCGCAGAAATTTGTATGAACATTATTATAAATATATTATTTTGTGAGTGAAGTGGCTTGGGATTCATTGAAAAAGATAAACCATTGAATATATTGCCCCGTAAGGACAGGGTTCTTAAATCAATGGGATGTAAAAAAAACGATTTTTTCTATGAAAGCGTATCCGATGAATATGATGCGCTTTTTAAACACATAAAAGCATCGCTGTCAGTAAAGCGTACTATTTTTACTGAAGAGGATCATATATATATTACGCTTACCGCCGGATCGGAAATAAGCCGTCTGTCAGAGGAGCTTTTTGCAAAGGGCGAGGGGCTTGCGGGGCTTATCGTAAACAGCTGCGCGGACGATGTTCTGTTTGCGGCGGATGATATGACCGCGGTAAGAGTGAAATATATATGCGCAGAAATAGGAAAGGGTATAAAAGCGCGGCGGGAGGCTCCGTCGGATATACCGATCTCGCAGCAGGCGGTTATACTGGATAAGGCGCCCCTCCAAGGAGTGTCGATCACGGAGGGATTTATGCTTTCCCCGGCTAAATCAATGGGCTATGAGCTGATTTTGTCTGATGATGAGAAAATATTCCGGGCGCAGCATGACTGCGCGTCATGCCCGAATAAGACCTGTCCTATGAGATCAACAGCGCCGGATAAGGACTTTGAGATCGTGTCTGATTTTGAATACAAGCCTTCCTGTGCGGACGGGGCTGCGGTTGATATAGGTACGACAACTATTGCGGCGGTACGGCTTGAAAACGGCCGTGTGGCAGCCGCATATT
>JBJEIV010000165.1:0-2836 GCA_051877395.1 Candidatus Ornithomonoglobus sp. | reverse complement strand
AGTCGGTGGAGCTTGCAGAAAAGCTCGCCGCAGAAAAAAATAATTAAGGAGGTACAAAACAAATGTATGAGCATGGTTTACAGGTCAGGGAGGAAACCACGGAGGTAAGCTCGTCAACATCTGTCAGTATGGCGGCGGTGGTAATCGGCACGGCGCCGGTACATATGACAAACAATCCCGGAGCGGTTACTAACACCCCGGTTTTATGCAACAATATCAGCGAATGCCGCTCAAAATTAGGCTACAGCACCGCTTTTGATAAGTATACTCTTTGTCAGAGCATGTATATGAGCTTTCTTGTATTCGGCGTTGCGCCGATTGTGTTTATCAATGTACTTGACGTCACAAAACATAAAAAGTCGGTGGAAAGCAAGAGTTACAGCGTAAATAATAACAGTATTGTTATTAATGATGATGTAATACTCTCGTCCCTTGTAATCAAGAAAGAAAGCGCAGAGATTGACGCGTCAAAATACGAAACAGCATGGAATGACGGCAAGCTCACGGTGAATTTTACCGATACCACAACAGGCGCGGTAACGGTAACTTATGATGCGGCGGATCCGACAGCAGTAACGGAGAGCGATATAATCGGCGCGTACAATACGACAACCGAAAAGCGCACAGGCATGGAGGTAATACACGACGTTTACCCGAAAACGGGCGTTGTGCCTATGCTGCTCTTGTGCCCGAAATACAGCGAGAACGACACCGTAGGCTCGATGCTTGACGCAAAGACAACAAACATAAGCGGCACGCTCGGCGCCTTTGCGCTCCTCGACATAGCGGCTCCGGCGGGCACTACGCGCGCGGCGGCAATTAAAGAAAGAAAGTCAAGAACGGGCGGTGAAAACAGCGAGTTCTTTTTCCCGTATGTCAAGCGCGGCGATTATATTTTCAGCTACAGCGCATATGCGGCGGCGCTTATAATGTATCGGGCAGCAGCGCGCGGCAATGTATTTTGCGAGGGTGTTGACAATCAGGCGTTGAATATTGATGATTGTGTTCTTGCCGATGGCACATCGGTATATTACAATCAGCCGGACGGCAATGAGCTTGTCGGTGAGGGCATTACGACAATTATAGCTCGCAACGGTTTTTATGCGTGGGGCAACAACACCGCCGCATATCCCACAATAACAGCTCCCCAGAGCCGCTGGGTCAATATGAGACTGGCGTTTATTTACGCCGAAAACGATTTTATCGCCCGAAATGCCAATCGCGATATAGATATTCGCACACTGGAGGATTTATTGACCGATGAAAATATAAAGCTCTCCGCATGGGCGGCAAACGGCTATATCACAAGCGGCAGCATGACCTTTAACGCGGCGGACAACACTGCCGACGATATATCAAGCGGACGCTTTACACTCCGCACAAACCTTACTCCAAACGCAAAGGCGGAGGTTATAACAAACATATTCAAATTTGACAAAGACGCGCTTACGGCGGCAATCGCGGCGCAGGCGGGAGGTATTGAATAATGGGAAAGACATTACCGAAACAGATCGTTGATTTCAGCGTGTACAATAACAGTACGCTTATCGGTACAGGTGACGAGATGTCGCTCCCCGATATTGTTTTTAAAACATATACGGCGACCACGCCGGGCGGCGAGATAGATCTGCCTACTCTCATGACGGAAAATATGGAGCAGGAAACGCCGTTTGATGTTCTTGACAAGGAGGCGGCGGGGCTTGTGTCTGTAGGTGATACAACATCGCTTACGATCCGCGGCGCAGTACAGTATCTTGATTCCGATTCACAGGGGCTTGACTATAAACAGATAAAGGTTGAAGAAAAGGGCATTACGTCAAAGGTTGCGATCGGTACCCTTAAAAAGGGAGACAAGATGGATAGCTCTATCACAAACAACCTTACATATATCAAGGTAACGCTTGACGGAACGGTGCTTATTGAGATTGACAAGCTCAACGGCGTTTGTAAAATCAACGGCAAGGACATTAAGTCGAAAATCGCGTCACTTCTTTAAGGCGGTGAGAATATGGCAGGCGGCAAAGAATTAAAACTTGCCATTTCCATAGGCGCCAAGATTGACAAATCGTTAGGCTCGGCAATCAATAACGCAGAAGCGCAGCTGAGTAAAATAGGCTCCGGCGTCAATAAGGTTGCAAAAGCCGTAACGGTGGCTACAGCGGCGGCGGGTGTAAAATTGGTAAGCGACAGTATAGAGGCATATACCACATATGAAAGCGCATTATCAAAAACCGCCGCCACCGCAGGCGTTGAAAAAGGCTCGGCGGCATACAATCAGCTGAACGAGGCGGCGCGCGAGGCGGGGCGTACGACCGTTAAGACGGCGCAGGAAAGCGCGGAGGCATTGGGGTATATGGCTCTCGCGGGCTGGAACGTAGAGGACAGCACAAAAGCCCTCATGCCCGTTCTGAAATTATCAGCCTCAACAGGCACGGAGCTTGCGACAACCTCAGACCTTGTAACCGACAGCATGGCAAATCTGGGACTGGGAATCAATGATCTCAACCGATACCTCGATGTATCGGTAGCCGCAAATAATAAATCAAATCAATCCGCGACGCAGCTGATGGAGGCATATCTGGGTGTTGGAGGCGTTCTCAACAATCTCAACTCACCGATCGAGGAAAGCGCGGCAATACTGGGCGTATTAGCCAACCGCGGAACAAAAGGTTCAGAGGCGGGTACGGCGTTGAATGCAATATTGGTAAATATGCAGAAAAAAACCGGAGACGCGTCAAAAGCAATGTCACAGCTTGGCGTATCTATGTACGACCAGAACGGCAATGCCCGAAAGCTGACAGATGTATTTCAGGACATATCCGATAAAACATCGGGA
>JBJEIV010000164.1:0-2847 GCA_051877395.1 Candidatus Ornithomonoglobus sp. | reverse complement strand
CAGTTGCAGTTGCTATTGAAGAAGCAATGAAGGGTTGATTTTGACAAAAAATCGCATAAAATGGGCATTTGGGACATCCTCAGATGCCCGTTATTTTTGTGGGCAGCACACAATAATTTATTGCTCTGATTTTAAACACATGAATTTCAGCTTAAACAAAGTTGAAAAAAATCTGATAATAGAGCGGTTCATCATTAACTATATGCAAAAATTTGCATATATAAAAAGTAATGTCCGATCATCTGTCATGATATAAATTTAGTGAAAAGAGGTCTTAACCGCTTGCATTAAGTACGATTAAAATACAAGGTACTTAATGCAAGCTATATAGATGAAATAAAAGAATTATCGAACGTGTATATGGATATAATAAGCATGATCAGGAGGCAGGAGATATGTATGATGAATTATGCGCAATATTATTGAATAGAGACCGTCCGTCAGAATGGTTTATTAATCTGGAGGAAAGGGCGCTTGATACATGGTTCCCGGAGCTGAACCGGCTAAAAGGGATTGAGCAGCCTCCGGAGCATCATAAGGAAGGTGATGTATGGAATCATACAATGCTTGTTATTGACAAAGCGGCAGGATTGAGAAATAAGGCGGAAAATCCGCTTGGACTGATGCTTTCGGCGCTGACCCATGATTTCGGAAAATACGGAACAACGGCAGTTGTCAAGGGCAGAATACATGCGTATGGTCATGAAAACGCGGGAATACCGTTCATAAAAGATTTTCTGCATCGTCTTAACGCAGATCGGGAGCTCTCCTTATATGTGCAGAATATGTGTGAATTGCATATGAGACCTAATATGCTTGCTTTGTGTAGGGCGAAAAGAAAATCATTGAATAAGCTCTTTGATTTGTCTGTCTGTCCTGAGGATCTGCTTCTGCTCGCAAAGGCTGACCATCTCGGCAGAGTTGATCCACCGGATTATTCTGAAATCGGGCAGTTTCTGCAAAAAGCGCTGAACGAGTTTTATGAAACAATGAGAAAGCCGTTTGTGAAAAAAGATGATCTGCTGTCTGCGGGGGTAGAAGATAATGAACACATTTCGAAAATTCTTGCATACGCGCATAAGCTGCGGCTTGCGGGGGTGGAGAAATCCGCAGCTCTGAAGCAGACGCTTTCATATGCGAAAGAATTTACCAACGAATAATCTTCCATTCTGTAACAAGCCTTTTGACAGACCATGCCGCATTTGCGGGGGAAGTGGAAGGGAGATATATAGCATCACGTCCAAGCACAGATTTTTGATATTTGATATAGTATTTTTCTGAGGCTCTGCCGTTTACAAAGATTTTTTCTATGGGAGCATTGCGGAGAATCGGAGTGAGGTCGTTGGGAACAACATCCTTTATGGAGCTGTCAGAGCTTCCGGTAATTTCGCAGGAGGCGATAACATCCCATAACGCTATATGGTTTTTATGAAGAAAGTCCTTTTTCTCGTCAATGATTCTCGGCTCGTCACATTCGAAAATCTGTGACACTACCTTCCAGAAACGGTTCTGAGGATGCCCGTAAAAGAAATTCTGCTCCCGTGATTTTACGGACGGGAAGCTGCCGAGTATTAATATTCTTGAATTTTCATCATATAATGGCGGAAACGGATGCACTATCATATGTTTTATTCCTTTCTCTGTGAAATTTCTGCTTTAACATAAAGCATATATAATTATATCATATAACCTGCAAAAAAGCAAATTTCCGTTAAATGCTTGACAAGAAAACTTAATTGCGTTATAATAAAACCAATTGCTATAATAAACACAAAGGGGTGTGAGACTTATGCCGATTAAGATTGCTGACAAGCTTCCGGCCACAAGACAGCTTGCAAAGGAAAACATATTTGTCATGACCGAAAAGCGCGCCGCGCAGCAGGATATCCGTCCGCTTCGGATTGCAATCGTAAATCTTATGCCGGAGAAGATAAAAACGGAAACACAGCTTTTAAGGCTTCTTTCAAATTCGCCGCTTCAGGTTGAGGTTGATCTTGTGCAGATGTCCTCACATGTTTCAAAAAATACATCGGACGAGCATCTTACAAACTTTTATAAAACCTTTAATGATATAAAGGGGCAGAAGTATGACGGAATGATTATAACCGGAGCGCCGGTTGAGAATATGGAATATGAAGAGGTTGATTACTGGTCTGAGCTTACCGATATAATGGAATGGTCAAAGACACATGTAACCTCGACGCTTCACATATGCTGGGGAGCGCAGGCGGGACTTTATTATCACTACGGGATCCCGAAGTATCCTCTTCCTGAAAAATGCTCCGGTGTATTCAGACACAGGGTAAGAAGAAGCACATCAAAGCTTGTGCGCGGCTTTGACAGTGTTTTCTACGCGCCGCATTCAAGGCACACAGAGGTAAGAGAAGAGGATATTGCAAAGGTGCCGGAGCTTGAGATCCTTGCGGATTCAAAAGAAGCGGGAGTATATATTGTAACGGTTGCAAAGGGTAAGAGAATATTTGTAATGGGTCATAGCGAGTATGATGCTGATACACTGAAAAATGAATATGAACGGGATATGGCAAAGGGAATGAACCCAAAAATCCCTGCCCACTATTTTTCAAAGGATGATCCAACCAAAAAGCCTGTTGTACGCTGGCGCTCACACGCTCATCTGCTGTTTGCGAACTGGCTTAACTATTTTGTATATCAGATTACACCGTATAATATTGACGATATAACCTGATGATAAATATCATCAGATCAAAACGAATATCCACAGACAGCGCGGCAGTAATTATCATTGCCGCGCTGTTGCGTATGAAAGAGGGGAACGAAAATAGCTGTTAAGACAAAATCGGTTTATATATGTAATGAATGTGGTTA
>JBJEIV010000163.1:0-2850 GCA_051877395.1 Candidatus Ornithomonoglobus sp. | reverse complement strand
CGGGGTCCTCATAATATTGTGTTACAAGACTGCAAAATTCTGCTATATTTTCCAGCCTTGTCTGTGACTCAATAGTTCCGTCATCCTCCAGCATTTTCTGGTAGCCTGTTTCAAGCAAAACACTCTTTACAAATTTATCTATGGTAAGCTCTCCGGCAAGCTTCCTGAGATGCTTTATAATATCAGCAAACGCCGTAAGCCTTGGCGCGGCAGCCTTAAGATCAGGATATAGAGCTATATTATTTATGATCTGATAGCAGCTTGTATCCTTTTCCGCCGCATACCGCTGCAATCTCTCAATGGTGGTGTTTCCGATTTTTCGCTTAGGCTCGTTTATTATTCTTTTCAGGCTTACATCGTCATCCGGGTTGTATATAACTCTAAGATACGCGGTTATATCCTTTATTTCCTTACGATCATAAAATCGCAGACCGGCAAGCACCTTATACGGAATCGCGCTTTTCATCAATGCGTCCTCTATCGCGCGCGACTGCGCGTTTGTTCTGTAAAGGATCGCGCAGGATTTATAATTTCCGGTTTCCTTATACACTCTTTCTATCTGCTCAGCAATAAATCTTGCCTCGTCGCGGTCGTTTGATGCGGTATAGGCAAAGATTTTCTCTCCGTCCGTCTTGCTTGTCCAGAGATTCTTTCCCATTCGCTTTTTATTGTTTGCGATAACACTGTTTGCCGCATTGAGGATAGTGGAGGTAGAACGATAATTCTGCTCCAGCATTACCTTTTTTGCATTCTCGTAATCCGATTCGAAATCGAGAATATTATTTATATTTGCGCCTCTGAACTTATATATACTCTGGTCATCATCGCCCACAACGCAGATATTACCGTAGCCCTGCGCAAGAATGCCTATCATTGCATATTGAGTATTATTGGTATCCTGATACTCATCAACAAGTATGTATTGGAAACGCGCCTGATATTTTTCGGCTATGTCGGGATTGTTTTTCAAAATCTTCACCGTCAGCGTAAGAATATCGTCAAAATCAAGAGCGTTGTTCCTTTTGAGCTTTTTCTGATAAAGCTTGTAGAGCTCTTCTATTGTCGCGCTCCTGAAATCGTTGTCGTATACGGACGCAAACGAATCCGGCTCAACCATATTATTTTTCGCATGTGAAATCGCGCTGAGCACTGCGCGTACCGGAAATAGCTTTTCTTCGATACCAAGCTCCCTCTCACATTCCTTCATCAACGTCCTCGCATCCGCGCTGTCATATATAACAAACGCCTTCTCATAACCCTCACGATCTATACAGGAGCGAAGAATACGAACACATATCGAATGGAAGGTTCCTATCCACATGGACTTTGCTTCACTGCCGATAATTTTTTCTATTCTTTCCCTCATTTCCCTTGCTGCCTTATTTGTAAAGGTAATCGCAAGGATATTCCACGATTTGGCATATGTATTCTGTAGAATATATGCGACCCTGTTAGCAAGCACAGTGGTTTTTCCGCTGCCCGCGCCGGCAAGCACGAGAAGCGGCCCGTCTATAGTAGTAACAGCCTCACGCTGTTTATCATTCAATCTGTTAAGATAATTTTTCATCTTTTTACCTCATTAAAAATAAATCAACTCATTATATAGTATAACACAAAATTCATAAAAAAGCTATGCTTTTTTACGCCAAATTAAGAATAAGTTTTGCAGTATAATGTAATCGACAAAATCAGACAATATATGTGTAAGGACGGTGATAAAAATGAACAAAGCCTATAAGGGTTTTACAACCCTTATTGCTGTTTTTATGATGACAGCATCAGCCGAGGCAATGGAGGTTATTCCCTCCGGCGAATGTGTAGGCGTCAAGCTGTATACCGACGGACTTGTGGTTGTTGACACAACGACGGTAACGGCAAAGGACGGAACAAAGGTAGATATTGCCTCCGGCTATGGTATTGAAAAAGGCGATATTATAACAAAATTAAACGGTGAAAGGATGCTTTCCAACGAAATGATTACCGAAAGACTGCGCGGTCTTTCAGGCTCAGACGTTACCCTAACTATCTCCCATAATAATAAGGAGCGCGATGTAACCGTTACCCCTGCGGACACAGAGGACGGACCGAAGCTCGGACTGTGGCTTCGAGACAGCACGGCAGGTCTTGGCACGATCACCTGCTATACTGACGACGGCTTCGCCGCGCTCGGACATGGAATATGTGATATTGATACCGGAAATATTATGCCCGTTGGACGGGGAATTATTCAGGGCTGCACAATTCTTGCAGTCGCAAAAGGCTCTGATGGGGCTCCCGGCGCAATGACAGGTGATATAGACGGAGGGAACTTAGGAACAATAACCAAAAACACTGAGCACGGGCTTTTTGGAACACTCTCTGCAGAGCCCGAAGGACAGCCTGTTGAGGTTGCAGACAAATCGGAGGTCAGATGCGGAGAAGCAAAAATCCTCGCCGATATAGACGGCGAGGGTGTTAAAGAGTATTCAATTGAAATAAAGCGGATTTCTCCGCCTGTATTCGGAACCAAGGATATGGTTATAAAGGTTACCGATGAAGAATTGATCGGCAAAACCGGCGGAATAGTTCAGGGTATGAGCGGCGCTCCTATAATCCAGAACAACAAGCTTGCCGGAGCGGTAACACATGTTTTTGTAAACGATTCCACCTCCGGCTATGCAATTCTTGCAGAGCATATGCTGAAGGATATGAATTAATACGCGCCGGACTTGTTCGTTGTAATTCATGTTAGAAGCTGCCGGACGGTGGAAACGTCTCCACCGTCCGGCTTTTCACATAAACACGAGCTATATTGAAGGGGTCTGTGGAAAAAGTTGTGTAAGCAATATCTGACAACACTCGACAAGGCGA
>JBJEIV010000162.1:0-2859 GCA_051877395.1 Candidatus Ornithomonoglobus sp. | reverse complement strand
CTTCTACTCATGCTCGGGTATTGAAAGCGTTACACTGCCGCAAAGCGTCAGCAGCATGAGCGGAGATAATACATTTCGCGACTGTTCAAAGCTAGTCTCGGTTGTTCTGCCTTCGGGCATAACAGTCATCGGCGAGAATATGTTTTTCCGCTGTACGAGCCTGAAGTCGGTTTATTTGCCGGAGGGTATAACAAAAATCGATAGATACGGCTTCGGTTATTGCAAAAGCATTGAGGAGCTGATACTGCCCGACACTATGATAGAAATACGGGACATGGCATTTTATGGTTGCAGCTCTCTTCGCGAGATAACCATTCCCGACAGCGTTACATATATGCAAAACGTATACAGCACATCGAGCGGCATTTTTCAGGACTGTACCTCTCTTGAAAAGGTAGTTCTTGGAAACGGACGAAAAAGCATTGCCGATAAGCTTTTCATGGGCTGCACCAGTCTTAAAGAAATTTCCTTTCCTGACAATTTGACAAGCATCGGACAATGTGCGTTTTACGGCTGCGTCGGATTGACGGATATGACGCTTCCGGAGAGTGTCACAACTATCGGAATCGATGCATTCCGAAACTGCACCGCTCGTACACATATTACCATTCCCGACAATGTCGCGAAGGTCGGAGAATATACATTCTATGGATGCAGCAGCCTTAAAAGCGCGGATATCGGCAGCGGTGTAACAACTATCGGAAACTATGCATTCCAAAACTGCACCGCTCTTACACAGATTACCATTCCAGACAATGTCACGGAGGTAGGAGAATATATTTTCAGCGGATGCACGGGACTTGAAGCGGCGGCTGTAGGATCCGGACTTTCAGGGATTAATCGAGGTATGTTTTATAACTGTACAAGTTTATCGGCGGTTGTTTTTGATAACAGCATTACAAGTCTTGAAAACAGCAGCTTCTGCGGCTGTAAAATGCTTGAAAGCATAAGTCTGCCGAGCGGGCTAAAGGTGCTTGCATCGTCCGTTTTCCTCAATACGGGCTTAAAGAGCGTTGTCATTCCTGAAAGCGTTACGAGCATGGGAACGAATATTTTTCCCAAGAATACAATTCTTTATGTATATCCGGGATCTGCGGCGGATGCTTACGCTCAGAGCAACGAATACAAATATGAGTATATAGCGGGTCAAAAAACATCCGTAGAGCTCTATGACGAAAAAGGCTCGCAAATTCTCTTCGGATATAGTGTCGAATGGTATAAAGAGGGCTCCGACAGCCCTATATCAAACGAAAAGGATTTGTACGCGGAGGAAGCCGAGTATTATTACGCCAAAATCATCTTTGATGAATCGGCGGCGTTCAAATACAGGCAGCCGTCGAAGATCAAGGTTCCCTATGGACAAAGCGTTGATGTTGATGTGCGGTCGATAAACACGGTTACGACAGAGGCTTTAATTGTCAGCGACGGCGGCAAAATCCCTGATTCTCTGACAGCGGAGATAAAGGAGACTTCCGGCGGCTTTACAAGAAGCCAAACAATAAAGCCGGACCTCGGCGGCAGATTGGAGTTTGAAACGGCGAACGTTACAACGACCTTAAAAATATCGGCAGAAGGGTATCACTCCGTTACAAAATATCCGATCGTGGGAAATACGGATGCCGCCAAAATAGATTTGGGCGAAATAGCAATTACACAGATCACAAGCAAAAAAATATATGTGGATTTAACAGTGGCGTCGGCTGCCGTAAGCGCGGAGGATTCAAGAAGTACGCGATTAAACAGCTTCAGCGGAATTGAGTTTACTCTCTATGATGAAACGCGAAAAGCGCCTGTTGAAAAATACACGGTGGAGTATCCGTACATAGTCATCGAAGATGATTTGCCCGATGACGATGTAATTATCGTATCTGCAAGGTCGCAGAACACCGGAGAAGCATCCGCTGAAGCCGTGCCGACCGGAAAGGGATACGTTTCGGCGGAAATCACGCTTAAGGAAAACGGAAAAATCAAAGCGGGAAATATATCCTCCGGTAAAAGCATTGCCGCATTTGTATTTGATGAAGGCGGCGTGATGCGGCAAAGGTGTGTATCAAGCGATTACAGCTTCACGACAGACTCACTGCCGGACGGTATATATACTGTTGTTGTAATGGAGAAAAATACCGTATTTAACAGCTTTGGCAATATCGGTCAGATTGACGTATACGGCTTGAGGGAAAACCGCGATTACGTCAAAGAGGAAATTGCCGTTTCAGCCGGAAATATATCCGAAATCAATAATTTAATCGTTCCGAAGCTTGACTTGAGCAGCTTCTCATATACGGTTGATAATTCAACAAAGGTTGAGGTTAACAAGACAGAGGTAACGACCGGAGATTATATCACGGTAAAGGTTTCGTATGAGATTGACGGCAAATACGCTTCCGAGAATGAAAGGGTAGCAATCGAGATACCGAAAAATGTAAGCATTGCGGACGGAAGTCTTATGCTTGACGGCAGGAATGTATCCTATACAAGGGATGATGACGGCAATATTGTCATTGCGGCAAATAAATCCGCGGGTACTGTCAGGTTTTATGTCAGCGCAAGCGAAGAGGGCAGCTTCAAAATCGGCGCGGGATTGTCGTTTGAAAATGCAGGGAACAGCTATGTTCAATCTATCGGAACGGCGGCGTTTTACGCGGCGGCTATGTTCATCACTGCTCCGGAGATTACAGCGGCAAAGAATATACGAGTATCAGGCAGCACAAGAGGAAACGCGAATATAATCATATATGACGGAAAGACCGAGATAGGCAGAACAAAGGCGAACGCAAAGGGAAGCTGGCTTTGCGCGGCAGAGCTGAGCAATTGCAGTAAATATTCCGATCACACCGTCTATGCGGTTGCGGAATTCTC
>JBJEIV010000161.1:0-2863 GCA_051877395.1 Candidatus Ornithomonoglobus sp. | reverse complement strand
CATGCCGCCGACTGTTCTGTGACCCTTGAGGTTTACAAGACCTGCCGCGGTCGCCTCCTTGACAAACTTAGCGTCAAGATCAGCGTTGCCCGTAACGAACGGAACATTCATAAGCGAACGGTCCTCGGGAACAACGGTGCCCTTGAAGAGCTTTGATGAATCAAGATAATCATAAAGGATCTTAGCCTTAGCCTCGTTGATCTTCTGAAGCTCGGCAATACCGCCCTTTGACTTGATCCACTCAAGAACAAGCTTGAAGATATAAATTGCATAGGTCGGCGGCGTGTTGTAAAGTGAACCTGCCTCCGCGTGTGTCTTGTATGTGAGCATTGTCGGTGTGCCGGAAAGCGGCTCGCCGATAAGGTCCTCACGCGCGATAACGAGAACAACGCCTGCCGGTCCGAGGTTCTTCTGAGCTCCTGCGAAGAGGAGACCGAACTTTGAAACGTCAATAACCTCTGACATAGCGTTTGATGAAATGTCGGCAACAAGTGTGGCCTCTGTCTTTGGAAGCTCTGTGTAGCGTGTGCCGTAAATTGTATTGTTGAAGCAGATGTAGCAGTAGTCAACGTCATCTTTTGACGAGAATGCCGACGCGTCCGGCTTCGGAATGTATGAGAATGTCTTGTCAGCTGATGAAGCAACTCTGTTTACCTCAATGAACTTTTCTGCCTCCGAAGCTGCCTTCTTAGCCCACTGACCTGTTATTATGTAGTCTGCCTTTTTACACTTAACTCCGAGATTAAGCGGAACCATAGCGAACTGAGTTGAGCCGCCGCCCTGAAGGAACATAACCTTATAGTTATCGGGAACATTCATAAGCTCGCGGACAAGTCTCTCCGCCTCCTTGATGATGTCGTCGAAAGCCTTTGAACGATGGCTCATCTCCATAACGGACATACCGGCATCACCGTATTCAAGCATTTCTTCCTGCGCCTTCTTAAGTACTTCCTCAGGCAGCATTGACGGGCCGGCTGAGAAATTGTATACTCTACTCATTGTAAAAACCTCCATGAAATAATTGATTTTAAGTAGATATAATAGGGTTTTCTATACCTTTTTTACCTATATAATAGCATTATACACCCTTTTCACACAATAAGTCAATAGCTTTTTAGGGATTTAAGGTATTTTCTGCATAGAAAAAATCAAATTTTTACACAGTAAAATCAATAAGTTTGCACAAAACAACAATGATCATGGGGAAGGCGTGACGGCATCCGCGATCGCATAGGCGATTTTTGCCCTGTATTCGTCCGTTCCGAGGAGCTTCTCTTCCTCGGGATTTGTTATGAAGCCGCATTCGACGAGTATTGCCGGCGGCTTCGGGTTTTTCATAAGATACAGCGTTTCAGATGCGGTTTTTACCTCATGCGCCTGCGCGCCCGTGAGGGCGGAAATACTCTCCGTAATTGCGCTTGCTATGGATTCCGCCTCCGGGTGACTGCGCGCGTAGAAAACATGCAGTCCGTGAGAGCTTTGCTGAGTGAACGCGTTCATATGTATGGAAATGAAAAGATCCGCGCCGCTGCTGTTGATGATATTTAAGCGGTTATGCATGTCGGAAATTTTTTTCTTGCGGATCGTGTCCGCGCCGCTGTCATATATGCCCTCGTCACCGGAGCGGGTGAGAACAACGCGCACACCGCGGTTTTCTAAAATTTCCTGCAATTTGAGAACTATATCAAGATTCACGTCCTTCTCCTGTGTGCCCCCCGGACCGACCGCTCCGCCGTCGGGCGCGCCGTGTCCGGCATCCAGAACTATGCAATAGCGTCCCCCATCCGAAAAGGACGGCACCGCCCTGTGCAAAGCAGCGGCGCATACCGCAATTCCGAGAAGGGGGACCAGGAGGAAAAACAATGACTTTCTGAATTTCAATACCATAGTATCACCGTTCTTTCAGTTGTGATAATCTATGTTTATTCAGAGTGTGGGTTGTACTATGCATGCGGTTAAGAACTCTTTTGAAATTAATGCTTTATTGCTGCGAGGCTTTGTGCGATAATACCTTCATCTTATATTCACGCTTGACGCTGAGAATACTGTAGATGACCGCTGCAGCTTCCGAAGTCCAGATCGCGTACCAGACATGCTCAATGCCGCCGATTCTGGCAAAGAGATATGTAAACGGAACGTACAGGATGAACTGTCTGAGCGCTGTGCCCAGCATATTGATAACGCCGTTTCCAAGACCTGTAGCGCTGTAGCCGAGAACCATCGTCACGGAGGAGAATATAAAGGTGGCGGAGATGATCCTGAGCGCCGGAATGCCTATTTCCAGCATGTCCCCTCCGGCGGAGAAAAGGGAGAGTATCGGACCGGGGAGGATCATAAATATGAGGATCGCCGCGGTTGAAATGCCGATTGCAATTGAAAGCATTGTGCGGTAAACATGACCGATTCTGTCATACTGCTTTGCCCCGAGGTTAAAGCCGATAATCGGAATTACCGCCTGTCCGAGACCGTTCATCGGCATAAAGAGAAAGCTTTGCAGCTTGTAATATACACCGAAAAATGCGACCGCGGTGGCGGAGAAGGGCATAAGAATCATATTGATACAGGAAACCATAAGACTGCCCATAGCCTGCATAACTATTGAAGGGAAGCCTACCTTATATATTTCTTTTATAATTGTCTTTTCAAGGCGGAAGCCGCGGAAATTGATGCGGACCTCCTTATTCTTCCATATGTTAAAGCTTATTGCTGCGATACCGCCGAGCCACTGTCCTGTAACAGTAGCGATTGCCGCGCCTGTGATCCCGAGCTGCGGAAAGCCGAACAGACCGAAAATCATGATCGGATCGAGAATTATATTTGTGACTGCGCCTATGATAAGCGACAGCATACTGAGAACCGTGTC
>JBJEIV010000160.1:0-2863 GCA_051877395.1 Candidatus Ornithomonoglobus sp. | reverse complement strand
CTGCAATAATATTGAGAAATAAATACAATATATCACCCGATAATATCGACAGAATAAATATCTACACCTATGGCTTGGCAATTAAAGGTCACAGCCACAAGGATATAAAAGGTGTAAGCTCGGCTAAGCTGAGCATGCCGTACAGCGTTGCGGCCGCATATATACTCGGCGCCGGCGGTCTTGAAGCATACAGCGATAACAATATTTCAAGGGAAGATATAAAACGGCTTATGGATAAAGTAAGCATATATGAAAAGGAAGAATTCAACGGATTAAAAAACGGGCAGCGCATTGCGGAGGTGTGCGTTGTAACCAATGATAAAAATGTTATAACAGAGCGTGTTGATTTTGCGAAGGGCGACCCGGAAAATCCGATGGATATAAATGATATTAAAGATAAATTCAGAAAGCTGATGGAATGGTCAGGTCATGCCGACAGGATCACCTTGCTGACAGACACTATTATTAATAAAAGCTGAGAGAGGAATGAGTTATATTATGAAGGAAACAAGAGAATTTTTAAAAAAGATAGGCTTACCGTCAGGCGACGCGTACGATCTGCCGACATCTGAGAAGCGTTTCAATGACGGAGGTCAGTACAGATTTGAGGTGCCCGGAATACAGGGGCCTAAGGTAATGGAAGCATTGCTCGAGGAGATGGACAGATATGGTATATATCTGCACAGAGTTACCCAGACAAAGGGAATTATGATGCTTACCGATAATGAGATCATGGCAATGGTCAAGCTTGCAAAGGAAGCCGATACTGATCTTATCCTTGCAATAGGACCCAGAGCGACCACAGATACCAGCGCATCTGTAAACACTGTTGAGGGTGTAAGAATGGGCTACAGATTAAGAGGACAGGAACAGATCGTAAGAGCTGTTGAGGATGTTAAGAGAGCCGCGGCATTAGGCTGCCGTTCTTTCCTCGTGTATGATGAAGGCAGCCTGTGGCTGCTTAATAAAATGCGTAAGGCGGGAGAAATTCCGTCGGACTGTCATTTCAAGGTTTCGGCTCATGCGGGTCACGGCAATCCGTGCTCGGCAAAGCTGCTTGAAGAAATCGGCGCAAACTCAATAAACCCTGTGCGCGATATTCAGCTTCAGATGCTTGCGGCAATGAGACAGGCTATAGATATTCCTATTGATATACATACCGAGAACCCGAAATCAACCGGAGGCTTTATCCGTCATTATGAGGTTCCTGAAATGATAAGAGTCGCAGCGCCGATATATCTCAAAACAGGCGGCTCGGTTGCGCAGACGCACAGCTGGGACAGCACAGAGAGTGATGCGAAAAAGCGCGCAAAGCAGGTTTCACTTGTTAAGCGCGTAATAGATTCATATTATCCGGAGGCGGTTCAGTCACCAAAGGGAGGATTAAGATAAATGCTTGGAAAATTAAGGAGCTTTAAACGGTATATTCTGAACGGGATTATGTTTCAGCAAGAATTAAATAGAAACAGTTTTCCGTACCTAAAATAAGTTTATATGGTCAATTGAGTATAATTGAACCATTCTATCCTACAATGAATAATAAATATATAAAAACAGTTTAAAGTATAAGGTGAATATATGAAAAAAAATAAAACAGCAATTGTGTTAGGTGGAACAAGTCCACATGTAAAGCTTATCGAGAAACTGAAGTGCAGAGATTATTATACGGTTTTAATTGACTATTTAGAGAATTCGCCGGGCATTGCTGTAGCAGACGAACATGTACGTGAGAGTACATTGGACAATGAAAAGGTTCAGGAAATAGTAAAGGAGAAATCGGCGGATTTAATTATCAGTACCTGTATAGATCAGGCAAACTCAACCTGTTGTTATGTGGCTGAAAAGCTCGGGTTACCGCATCCATACAGCTTTCAAACCTCGTTGGATGTAACAAATAAGGGATTGATGAAGAAAATTATGTCTGATAATGATATTCCTACCTCAAAATACATATTGGTTAAATCCGCGGATGAAATAAATTCTATGGAATTGACCTATCCTGTAGTAGTAAAGCCGGTTGATTGCAATAGTTCAAAAGGGGTTCATAGGGCAGATACCTATGAAGAAACAATACGTTATGTAAGAGAAGCCCTAACCCTTAGCAGAACACATGAAGCGATAGTTGAAGGATTTAATGCGGGGGATGAAATACAGGTTGATTGTATTGCAACAAATTATGGGGCAGAAGTGATTATGTCACGTCAGAAGCAGAAAATAAAATCAGATGAAGGAATGGTTCTTCAGTCATTTGGTTCAGTTATACCCGTTGATGCATCAGAAAAATTAAAAAATAAAATGCAGGAAATCGCTGTCAAGATAGCAAAGTCCTTTGGATTGCATAATACACCGTTCTTTTATCAGGCAATCGTATCGGGTGATGAGATATTCGTGCTTGAATTTGCCCCAAGAATTGGCGGCGGATTAAGTTATTATCTTATTCAGAATATTGCGGGCGTTGATATTATTGAAGCGGCAATCGATTCGTTCTTAGGAGATCAGATAGAATTTGAAGGAAAAAATGCAGACAAGTGTTATTTAACCAATCTGTTATATATGAATGAAGGTATATTTGATCATATTGAAGGTTTGAATGAATTAAAAGATGAAGGAATTATAAAAGAACGATTTTTATACAAGCAAAAGGGTGACAAAATAGACAGCGATATGCGCAGCGGAAACCGTGTAGGCGCCTTTATTATTGAAGCAGATAATTACGAGCAGCTCTATGTAAAAGCAAGAAAAGCTTTGGATAAAATTAAGATTATAGATAGTAATGGTAAGGATTCTTTAAAGCGAGAAATATATCAGTTTAATTAATATTGGAGGAATAACAGATGAGACACCATTTATATAATCCGGATTA
>JBJEIV010000159.1:0-2873 GCA_051877395.1 Candidatus Ornithomonoglobus sp. | reverse complement strand
ATTTTGAAAACGAGATACAGGGACTTACCTTTGACCTCATAAAGGGCGAAAACGTCTCGGCGGACGCTATCGACTGCGACCTTGACCTTCCTCAGGCATACGAGTCCGCGTTCGGCTCCTGCGATGTTGCATGGACGTCCTCAAACACGAGCGTTATCGCAAATAACGGCGAGGTAAGCCTCACGCCTAACACCGAAACAATAACTCTGACAGGTAAATTCAGCGTGCAGGAGGACGATTCCCTCGTTCAGTACAAAACCTTCACGCTCACTACCATCGCCGACAACGACGATGACGCTGCCGTTGAGGCGGCGGCTGACGCTCTTACTCTCGGCGATACATCAAATGTTAAAAAGGACCTCGTTCTCCCGTCAGCGGGCAAGCGCGCCACAACGATCACATGGGCTACCTCCGACGCTTCGGTTATCACCGCTGACGGCGTTATAACAAGGACTCCGAATGAGGATACCTATGCTGTTCTCACCGCCACAATCGCAAGAAATGACGCTAAGGAAACAAAATCCTTTGCCATTACCGTCAAGGGCTATGTTCCGGTTGAGTTTATCAGCTATGTTTACGGCAATATTGACGGTAGCAACAGCTTCTCCCCCGTTGACGGCGGCGCCTTAAAGGCAATAACCTTTACCGAGAGCATTCAGAACCCGACATATGAGGAGATTTTTGAATGTGTTGTATACGGCTCGGACGGCTCGGTCAAAGGAACAAAGAATGTAAACATAAAGGAAAATTCCCTCGGCGAGGACGTGCAGAGCACAGCCGAAATCGGTCTTGAAATGAATGAGGACGATACCTTTATCATAACCGCAAAATCGGGCGAAACGACTCTTGCAACGCTTACCCCCGATGATACAGTCGCAGAGGACGCCGTAATCTATGTTGTGGGCGATTCAACCGCCTCGGCATATAACGACAGCAACTATCCGCGAAAGGGCTGGGCGCAGCTTCTCGGGAATTATTTCAGCGTCAACACTGTTACCGATTACGCGCTCAGCGGAAGAAGCTCGCTCAGCTTCAAGAGCGATACAAACTATACAACGCTGCAGCAGAAGATAAAGAAAGGTGATTATCTTATCATTCAGTTCGGTCACAATGATTCAAAGACCGAGCCGGACAGATACACCGATCCCTCGACAGACCGTTTCACCGACGGCTCATACAAGAAGTCGCTTATGGACTACGTTGAGATTGCCGAAAATGTCGGCGCGACGCCGATCATCGCAACCTCTATAAGCCGCCGCAAGACATCAGACGCGAGCCTTGAAGCGTATGTAGATGCAGCGCGCGAGCTTGCAGCAGAGCTTAATCTGCCGCTTGTTGACCTCTATAAGAGAACGAACGGCTGGATAAACGAGGTAGGAGCTGAAGCGGCAAAGGATATGTTTAACTACGTAAAGCCTTATGACAGCCGTTTTATCGGATATGCGGGCTTTGCAAGCAGCGGCTTCTACGCGACCGGCACAACGGACGACACGCATATAAACATCTACGGCGCGGATCTTATTTCCCAGTGGGCGGTACAGGAAATGCAGGATCAGAACCTTCCGATTGCGAAAAACATCAATTCATATTATCCTGTATATCCGCTTCCGTCATATGAATACGCTTATGACACGGTAAACGGAACACCGCCGGCAGATACGCCGATCCCGACGAACTCACCGGCTCCGACAGCAAAGCCTACCCCTGCGCCGACCGAACAGCCTACGGAGCAGGCATCCCCCACTCCTACAGAGCAGGCTACGGAACAGGCATCCCCGGCTCCGACAGAGCAGGCTACGGAACAGGCGACCGCTCCACCGTCAGAGGAAGCTGAAAAGGTATCAATGGTAATTACAGGCGTAACGCTTACCGTCACCTCGGAGGAGCAGCTTACAGATAAAAAGCTTATCGTTGCGGCATACAATGACGACAACACATTAAAGACTGTCAGAATCTACGACATCAGCACATACAACGGCTCAGCGGAGGCTGATTTATCGGGATTTGAAAATAAATGTATCAAGGCGATCCTTGTTGATTCATTCGATAAGATAAACCCACTCTGCCGCAGCCTTGCAGCGACGCTTTAATATAACCTTCAATACCCAAAAGGAGCGTACCGCTCAGTACCCCGCTGAGTGATACGCTCCTTTTTTACTACATATTTATAACATCATAAATTATCGATTTTCCGTCATCAAAAACAACAAGCAGCTTATCCTATCCGAAATCATGTCGTGCTCCGGCACTAATACTATATTTCTCAAATATGCATACAATTCTTCCAACTGTGTCAAAATCGATACATCATTCTGTATCACATCTCTGATTTCCGAAAGCGCGTTTATTGCCGCTGTATCGGCAATCCTGTCGGCATCAATATCAAGCTCATCCAGGCTGCTTGTGATAAGCTCTGATATTTCATTTTTTAATAATCAAGCTTTATATTCATAATAACTCCTGCTTTTTATAAAATATTTTTTATTAAATTATATCATACTTTATTATGAAGATCAACCGTATACAGTTAAGCTTTTGGCAGTTATTATTATAAAATAAACATATAATATTCAGAAAGGCTTGATTGAAATGAGTATAGGTGAAGCAACAGCGCAAAGAATTATTAAGCTTTGCGAACAATATCAGATCACTCCCAATAAGCTCAGCACGATATCGGGAATAACACAATCCACAATTAATAACATTATAAATACAGGAAGCAACAATCCTACAATTTCAACAATCAAAAAGATATGCGATGGATTGGAAATAACTCTTGCTGAGTTTTTTGATGATGAACTTTTTACCGCTCTTGAACAAGAGGTAAAATAACTGTAATAAAAATCACGTCACCTCTGCCGTTTACAGCGAAG
>JBJEIV010000158.1:0-2878 GCA_051877395.1 Candidatus Ornithomonoglobus sp. | reverse complement strand
TTATCATGTGATGAGGTGATGAATGATGCGACAAAAATATTGATTGAGTTCGATACAAAGTTCGGTGACCGCTGGCAGATAGGACTTGCAGATTTGAACCAGCGTCCGGGAGAGTCAACAGGTTCGAACTATACCGCACCTGGTGTCGCGTTCTGCATAGGTACATCGGACGGAACCAATCTGTTTGTGAACCGTGAAAAGACAAATGCAGATATACAAGATATATGGATGCATGTCAGAGCGGTGATAGATTTCAAGACTAAGACTACCGAATACATAATCACAAATAGAGAAACGGGAGTTGTACTAAACAGTGCAACAGCGGCATTTCGTGATACGGAGCTGACGGGCATAACCGGAATAGAGGTATACACATGGTACATCGGTGAGCTCTGCATGGATAATATAGAGATTACCTCAAGCTATGACGCGCAGGATAATGTGATATATATGCTGCCGACGGATGACGGCAGATACTTATCGTATGTATATGTTGATTACAAGCCTGTTCTCATAGGTGACGGCACTCTGACATGGTCACGCGGCTTATACAGTGAAATGCCGCAGCAGATCGGCACATGGGTGGACGGTACGCCCGTATGGAGGGTGGCTTTCAAGAACCGCCCGATACCGTATCTTACAGAGGAACCAACTCTATATACTGATAAGTCATATACACCTTTTTACGACTATGAAAACCAATGCAGTAAGTATGTAAAATCAACAAGCAATGTTCTTGTGCTAAACGGATTGTTCTTGCTGAAACTGTCGGAGGTAACCATTGTAGGCAGGTGTTGGAATCAGTATGAGTTTGAATGTGACATAAACAATGTAGTGGAATTTGAAAACCATGAAACGATGTATTTTACGGGATATGCCGAGTTTGTAACACCGGCAGAAAATATAAAGGAGGCTTGAGAGAAATGGAAACATATATTGCAGAGATAATTATTGCGGTGCTTGCACTCATAGGTACGCTTTGCGGGAGCTTGCTCGCCAATAACAAGCATCAGGCGGTCATGCAGGAGCAACTGAAAAGCGTAAAGGATGATATTAATACGCTTTCATCAAGAGTGGATAAGCATAATAACCTTGTGGAGCGTATGGTGGTAGTAGAACAGTGGAGCAAGTCTAATTCCCACAGAATAGACACGCTCGAACAAAGGGAAGGAGGTGAATAATTCATGAAGACAAAGATTTCAGCGGGAACCATCGCAAGAACTGTCGCACTGGCGGTCACGTTACTGAATACAATCCTTACGGCAGCGGGCAAGAATCCGCTGCCGTTTTCAGATACGGAAGTGTATTCAGCGGTAACGACAGCAGCAACAGTGGTGACAGCAATTATTGCATGGTGGCATAACAATAGCTTTTCAAAAGAATCTATTCAGGCAGATAAGTATATGGACAAGCTTAAAGATGGAGAGGAGAGTGATGTTTAATGACGGCTATTGAAAAACTGATAAGTATTGCAGACAGCGAGGTTGGCTATCTCGAAAAGAAAAGCAATGCGCAGCTTGATGATAAGACTGCAAATGCCGGCACGGCAAACTATACTAAGTATTGGAGAGATATAAAGCCGGAATATCAAGGACAGCCGTGGTGCGGATGTTTCGTAACATGGTGTTTTGAAAAGGCTTTCGGAAAGGAAAATGCAAAGCAGCTTTTGAAGCATTATCCGTATGTGTATTGTCCGACAATGGCAAGCTTGTTTAAACTCAATGCCAATCCTAAGAAAGGCGATATTGTTATCTTTTACAGGAACGGCACTTTTGCGCATACGGGCATAGTAATAAGTGTATCGGGTGACTATTTTACCACGATAGAGGGCAACACCTCCGGCGGATCTTCGATAATTGCAAACGGCGGCGGTGTGTGCAGAAAGGGATATTACAACAGTAAACTTCCGGGTACAAAGTTCTGTACACCGGAGTATAGATTAATTGAAAGTGAGGATGAGCTTATGAGCAAAGAGTATGAAGAATTAAAAGCTTACATAGCAGAAATAAAAATTGCCGTTGATAAATCAAATAGTAAGATGGTATATAACTATGTGGATGAAAATATGCCGGATTGGGCAAGACCTACAATTCAAAAAATGATGGACAAGGGTTATCTGCAGGGTTATGAGAACGGCAAATTCGGATTAACGGACGAAATGCTCCGAGTGTTCGTCATAAACGACAGAGCCGGCATTTACGGGGGTTAAGAATATGGCAAAGACAGGATTCATACCCGAAACGGATGCAAAGGAACATACTTTAACTATAGGTGAGAAGTATTTGCTGACTATCAAGGAAGCATCGATGTATTTTAATATAGGAATCAAAAAAATGCGAAGACTTGCTGAGGATAATCTCGGGGTTTTCTCGGTTTACAGCGGTAACAGGTATTTAATAATACGACCAAAATTCGAGGAATATATCTGCAAAACTTCTACGATATAAATTGATTTTATTTGCCGTAAGTAGTTGACTTTCAGCGGCTTTAGAGTGATATATAGTGTAAGCTGAATTAGCTTATATATTTAAGAAGCAAAAGGTAGAAAGGAAGGCATGAGATTATGCAGAGAGTGACAGCAGAGAATAAGGATTTACTAAATCCGTCAGAGACGATTGAATATTTCAAACTCAGCCAAAGAAAGTTTTATGCTCTTATCAGAGAAATGCCGGATAATGATTTTATCGTTCTCTACGGCAGTCGCAGATTGATTATCCGAACGGCATTTGAGAAGTACATCTTAAAACACCCGGAGCTTAGGAGGTGCAGATAATGGGCATCAGAGGAAAAATAAGACGAGATTCAAAGCACAGAGTTCTGAGGGCTGGGGAATCAATAAGAGCGGACGGAAAGTATCAGTTCAAGTACCATATAGATG